>CAYSUA010000618.1:0-3825 GCA_964433795.1 uncultured Desulfobacteraceae bacterium
AGGAGTAATCGGTGCCCGGGCGAAGGGTTGAAGCCACCCAGGCGGTCCAGAAGAAAAACCGCGAAATTTCAAGTCGCTGCTGTTTATCGCCGATGGTGTCGGGAAGAAAACCGTACCGCTGCTCACCGTCTTTAAATATTTTCTCCCAATGCTGTTTAACCTTTTTCAACCCTTCGACTTGGGCGGTAGTTAACGTGAGGGTGTCTTTGGCCGCATCATAACGATTGGGTTTTACTTCGTGTTTGGTTTTGACATCGATGATTCCCTTTTGAAGATCATCTAGGTCGTTATAAGGCTTGCCATAATCTTTTTGAGCGTAATAATCACCTACTGCCTCAGCAATCATATGTAAGGATGCGGCTGAAAACTCCGGTCCTCTCTGGGACCCGTGACCCCAGACCGCACCATGATCCATGAGACCGTATCGTTGATAGACATCCTGGCCGGCGAGGATATTTGACTTCTCAAAAAGAAGCTTACCCTGGGAGTCGACCACTTTTCCCGGATACGGCGGCAGTTCCTTTCTCATGGCAACACCGCCACCAAGCAGAATCACCATCGCCACTACGAAGCATATAATAGCCGCCCATTTAAGTTTTGTTAGTGACATTTCCATCCTCCTTGTCGGTTAATTTAAAGAGATTTGTTCATCTCTTTATCCAAATTTAAGCATAAATAAATTAGAGAACCCTATCCACTGTTGTTTCGTCCAACAACATTTCAAACTGTTCCACAATGATTTTCCAGCGAATGTGGAGACTACACGAACCATTACACCGGCTTAGACCCAAAAAACATTGCTTGAAGTCATTCAATTTCATGAACAGGTCCGCCACATCGCGAACCTTTATCTCTGATGGGGCAACGGCAAGGACAAATCCGCCCCTTCTACCCCGTATGGAGCGTATGGTTCCGGCCTGTACCAGACGATTGAGTATTTTTGATAAAAAATTTTTCGGAATTTCCATCTCGTGGGCAATGGTGCTCGACAGCACCGGTATCCCCTCTTCCTGCTCGGCTAAAAATCCCATTGCTCGAATGGCATATATCGCGGTCTGATTCAGCATCTGGTCTACTCCAAAGTAATTTTTCCTAATTAGGATATCTTCATCACGTTGTCAAGTTTTATTTCAATATTCAACCAAGATTGTCTATGCACACATTTAATGGCCTCGTAAAAAGTTAGAAAAACGAGTTTTTTACGAGAGTGTTTAGTATTTTGTGTTTAGTGTTTAGCACACCAACAAGCTGATATCACATGGTTTATTTTTCTCTAAATACTAAACACAATACACTAAATACTTGATGAATTCGACTTTTTACGAATTCATCACCTTTAAGTATTCGAATAGTCTTGATATTTGATATTGATCTTACTATGTTAGCGCAATACAAGCAATCTATCGGTGAGATGCAAGTCCATAATTAAGACACATTCGCTATTGTTTAGATGCCCTGTACTCATGTTGCCTAAAAAGAAAGGCGTGATTTGAGAGGTCAAAAATACAAATTCGCTATGGCGTTCACCCTAATTCTCTTTTTACTCTCCTGTTCTCGAATGTTGGATGTAAAACCGGTTGGTCATGCCCGGGACAAAGAATTCTGGGACGAATTCAGAAATGGGTACCGAAATCTGAACGGAGAGCAGTACGGATTTTTTGTATTTCAAAATATCAATGATTTTCAAACAGCACCGGTTGATATTCAACTGGAAGGCGCCAAAAAGTGGCAAAATGATTTTCCAAACGATCCCTGGCCGCCGGATAATCCACCGGAGACAATTCCTGCAGCCAAAGTCCCGGCCAGGGAAGAGCCGGGAAACAACATTCGCTATTTACGCGAAAATATCTACACCAAAACAATCTGGGATTTTCTTAAATAATCGTTATCACCGCGTCGAATTCACACGAACCACCACCGCAGAAGATTGCCCCCCCATCCCGTAGCTGACAGATAAAAAATGCTTTCCCTCGCAGACTTGCCGGCTGTTAGAGATAGATAAGTCCCGAAATTCCATCTCAGTTTCCTTAAAGTTCAATGTCCCCGGAACGATGCCGTTTCTCAGTGCTTGAACCCCAAAGATAATCTCGGCAATATCGCTTGCCGCTCCCATATGTCCGGTGTACGCCTTCATGCCGCAGACCGGAGTTTCAGAGCTGTGTTTACCGAGAAGGTCCTTAACCGAACGCATTTCAGACCGATCGCCTTTTGGGGTGCCGCTGCCGTGGGGATTAATGAAGGCAAGGTCCTTAATGTCGCACGCTGCTTCTTGAAGGGCCAACTCCATACCCCGTTTGCCGGCCCGGGCAGGGACACTTAACCCTTGTGTTTCGGAAAACTCAATACAGTTCCCGAATCCCGCCGGCCTGCCGTAAATGGTAGCCCCGCGTTTTTTGGCAGACACCGCATCCTCCAAGAGTATGGCAGCACCGCCTTCTCCGGGAATAAAACCGTCTCTGCCCTTATCGAATGGTTTGAAGGAATGTATCCCGGCCTTGCACTTTGAGAGCAGCCCGAGTCCTTCCAGTTCATATACCGGCACCTCGGTGATCCATGTTCCGCATCCCGCAGCCAGTGCGATATCCGCTTTATTATGTTTGATACTCTTGCATGCCAGGTCGAGTGCCTGGCCACCGTATGGCGACAGACTCGCCAGGCTGGTATTCGGACCCATGAATTCAAAGACTGCGGATAAAAAACTGAAGAGATTGTTGTTGATGGATTCAAGAAGGAAAAAGGGGGTCACCTTATTTAAGGTCGCGCGGTTCAGTTTCTCAGAGTTCATCTCCTTCCACTTCCCTCCGGATCCATCTTTGGTAGCCGGATACATAAACTCACATCCGACTTTTGTGAAATTTCCGGATGCGATATACAAAGCTCTGCGACCCGCTGGGATGTGGGAGATGTTTATTTCCGATTGCGACATTGCTTCATATGCCGCCGCAAAACCGAGGAGGGATCCTCGATTTAAGAATTTCATCTGATTGAATACCTTTGGAGATATATCTTCAGGAATATCAAACTCTCCTATTCTCCCTTGACACTGAAACTGTTTGGGGAGGTCGTTATCCGGGTTTTGCGCAATCCCTGTTTTATTTTCAAGTATCTTTTTCCAGTTGTCATGGACCCCGTTACCCAGAGGGGTGAGCAGGCCCATTCCGGTAATGACGACTTCTCTGACCGACATTTTTAACAGCTTCCTTTATGTAGTGCTTACAAACGTAAATCCCGTGTTAAGAGCTTAAAAAACCGCTTCTGTTCATCCACATCTTCGATATCTGAAAAGGGGATGACATCACCTTCAAATTCCGCCCGGATCTTCTTTTTGCCTTTCACAAAACCGATCCCGGCATATGCCCGATTGACCGCTTTATCTTCCATATCCATGCGCTCCAGCTCGAATTCTACCTGATCGCCGGGAAGCGCAAACCCGTAAAAATTTGATTTCCGAACCTTTGTCACCAAAAACCAATTGCTGAAATCCGATGACGCCGCCTCGAGCCAGCCCGCAAGCTGAACCAGTCCTTCAAGCAGTAAGATGCCGGGCATAATAGGATTCTTGGGAAAATGAAATTCCAGAAAATCCTCACTCATGGCAACATTCTTTACCCCCATAATTGATTCTCCGGATTTCCATTCGGTGATATGATCAATCAATAAATAGCGCATGGTCTGTTTTATATCCTTTTATCTTAATTTTGGAATTTGTGTTTTTTATGGGAAAAATTTTTTTAACCTGCCACCAAGACACCAAGGCACGAAGAAAAACATAAAATATAATATCTTTGTGTCTTTGTGCCTTCGTGGCAAATCATTTTTGGTTCC
>CAYSUA010000619.1:0-3818 GCA_964433795.1 uncultured Desulfobacteraceae bacterium
AAATTAGGTTGAGGATATTGTTTTCAATTCCTTAATTCCTCAATCCCTAAATTCGTAATTCCGGTTTGTCCGGGTTAGGTTTCACGGAAGGAGCGCCTCCTGGTTTTCGCCCAACTGCATATCGAAAGCAGTAAGCAGCGCGGCAGTCGAAGCATAGTAGCCCATCAAGGAAACCAGATTTACAAGTTCCTTCGGGCCAAAAATCTCCAATGCGTGCGCGAAAGTCTCTGAATTCACCTTCTTTTGACCGAACATCTGGCGGCCGAACTCCACAAGAACCGCTTCCCCCTCAGGCAGTCCCGCCGTACTCTTTCGGAATTTGACAATGTCAATGACCTCTTCTGAAAGCCCTACCTTAAGCGCAACAGGTTCATGAGCAGCCCATTCAAACTGGCTGTCCATCTCACGAGCCGTAACCAGGATAGCCAGCTCTCGGATCACACCGCTGAATCCCGTTTCATAACGAAGATAGTGGCCCAGCGCATAAGTTATTTCGGCTAGTTTTGGGCTGTGCAGTCGGATTCCTGTAGGTCCGCGTAGGCCCGCAACCAAGGGTCTTTCCGGGTTGCTTAAATTGTCATGCACTTTTTTCCCATAATCATCCAAATCATCCCGGTTGGGAATCGGAAGACGAAATCCAGTCTCTGCACAGACATCATTTGGCATCGATAATGCTTTGTTTTTCTTAGTCATGTTAAAATCCTTCTTAATTTCCACCGAACGCCGCTTCAGCGAAGAATTCATGAATTGGGGTCAGGTCTGCCCCTGCCCCCTTTTTTTACCCAGCAAACGAGTCAGTGAAGTTTGCGGCCTTCTTTCTTCAGTTTGCGGACCTCTTCTATCAGCTTGTCGATGTCTTCGTCGGTACCTTGAAGGAACGCCTCCCCGACTGTGGCGTCGTAAAGCTCTTCCAGTTTCTCGAGCTGCGCCGAGGCCGTCGAATTTTCACGGAATGCGCTATCCATCTGCTCTAACAAGTTCTCACTGGACTGCCTGAGATCGCTTAGATCGATTTGAAAGCCCGACAGGGCAAGGATGTTCTTCAACAGGTCGTAGCATACGTTGGTATTCAGGTCTTGGATATATAGCGGCGTTCTGGCTGAGATACTGGCCACCTCGATTTCCTGCTTGGAGGCCAAAGTGAGCATCATCGTGGTGAAAGAGCAGGGACCTTCGTAATTCGTGAACTGAGCAAAGGTCATTAATTCTTCCTTCAGTCTGGGATGGCTGACCGAGGCAAGGATCCTCGTTTCCCTGGTGTGAGGCACCTGATCTAAAACGCCACCCAGGAAATAGATCCTTGGCGCATTGAACTGCCGGGCCACGTCAAGGATAATCTGGCAGTATTCCGGCCAGCACAGATTAGGCTCGACACCCAGGAATAGGATAAGGTCATGGTCGGAGCCGCTCTTCCAGAAGAAGAAATCGTTTTGCGGAATATCAAGCTTCTTGACCAGCCCGTCCCTAATTTGGGCGTGAGGCCGCATGGTCAACTCCGGAGACACGCTGGGGACCTGATAGATATAATAACCCTGCGTCTCGATGTACGCGAACTTTCGGGCGTCAAGCTTGCGCCGCAAATAGTCTATACTGCCTGTGGAAACCTCGCCTGCATTTAACCAGCCATTCATGCCGATCATGATATAAGGAGCGACAAGTTCCGGCGGTTCCTGCATGATAAGACGACCAGCCATAAAGTCACCTCCAGTCTGTTGAAGATGGGACGGTCTTGCTTAAATGCATTCATATCGAATCTTACAGTTTTGATATGAACGAAAGCATGATTATCAAAGCCGTTAAGCATTAATGCAAGACTGTCCCCTTTAGAACCTCTATAATTTAAGAAGTAAGGTCGAACGGAGATTTACTCCCTTTTTTAATCTCTGCTTCCGGCAGTACGCCAGTTCCTGGATAATGGATCGACAGCGCTTCTTATGGGTTTCAAAGTCACCGGGCAGCTGCAAACACACATGCCACACCGGAGGTAGCCCAGGGTTTCAAACATGTATTTATTGCAGGCTTCCTTGTCCATGGGATCATTTTTTTTGAGCGCCTCGGAGGGGCAGTGCTGAACACAGCGCCATTTGCACCGTTCAGGATCACACACCTCTTGGGTAATCAAAGGGTTCGGTGTTAGATGAGCACTGGTAATCACCGCCGAAAGACGTACCCTTGGACCAAACTGCGGGGTGATGAGCAGCTGGTTCTTTCCAATTCTTCCTAACCCTGCCTTCTCTGCCGAGTGGCGCAGAGAGAACTCATCGAAGAAACGCGCTGGTGTTGGAATCCTCATCTCGCGGCTGCTATAGTAGATCGGTATCGTGGCAAACCCCCGCTGAACGAGGAATCGAGTCGCTCTGGTTGTACAGATGCCCATCTCCGCATTCACATAGTGGAAATTTTCAGTGTACATGGGGCGGCAGCCGGGTAATCCCTCCACGAGGCGATCAACAAGACGGAAGGCAATCACCATCACGGACTCTGCCTCCGGGAGCAGATCGCGGGGACCATGGCCAGGGGGAGCATTTTCAAACCGCTCCACCGGGGCTACACCTGCTAAAGTGGCACCCTGGTCATACACCAATTGCTTCAGCTCCTCGGTCAACCCGTTCGAAGATTTTCGGGATTCCCTCCCGGCATTCTGTTTCATAGATAACTCCCAAATCTCTATTTTGCCGAAACAAATTAGATTTATGGTCTTTCTTACTGATACAAAAACGCAATTCTAAGCTATCATATTATCTCAATTCGTATCAAGCCAACAGAAAAAGATGAGCCAAGATGAGGGACCTCCTATAAGGTCTCTCATCCCCGTTAATGGTTAAGATGTACCCTGTTAAATGCGTTTCGCGCCTCCGCACTCTGGAGATTTATCAGGGATCCCTCCCTTCTGCTCTCTGTGCCATTAGCTGAAATGTCAATATTTCACCAACGTTCCTAAGACCTCATAATAATCATTGACAATATATCATATCTGACATACACATATTGTCATGAGTCTCCGGGACAAACCGCTGGTATGGATGCATGGTGAAATATCTACGCCACCATTTTCAGAAAATGCCAGAATCGAAGCCGGATATCTCTTGCGGCAACTCCAAAAAGGAATATCGTTGTCGCTGCCGCAATCAAGACCGATGCCATCCATTGGAACACGATGTCATGAATTAAGAATAAATGATAAAAACCTAACATGGAGAATCATATATCGCATCTATGCTGATGCTATCTTGATATTGGATGTGTTTGAGAAAAAGACAAATAAAACTTCGAAATCGGTCATTGATGTCTGTAAACAGAGAATTAAGCGATATGATGAAGACGCTAAAGAGAGACGATAAAAATGGATAAAAGGAAAAAGAAAACTTTAGAATCCAAGGGCTATAGGATCGGAACTGTTGATGAGTTTTTGGGGTTGAGCAAGAAAGAGTCCGATTATATTGAACTCAAGCTTGCACTCAGTCAGGCGCTGTCGGAGCGTCGCAAGCAGAGCAAATTGACGCAAGTTCAGCTGGCCAAAATGCTGAAATCAAGCCAATCCCGCGTGGCTAAAATGGAAAAAGGTGATCCCACCGTGTCTATCGATCTCCTTGTTAAGTCTCTATTGGCCATGGGTGCTACGAAAGAAAGCATTGTAAAAGCAATCGCCTGATCTTCATTCTTCATGTCAATATTTCACCAACGTCCAGGAAATTACATATTCTCCATGACCTTAACATAAGTTTTGCGAACCAAAATTCTAAACAAAGGTCAAACGGAGACTTGACCCCTTTTGTTGCCACAATTGTTACAACAACAATATATTTTGAAAAACACAA
>CAYSUA010000620.1:0-3817 GCA_964433795.1 uncultured Desulfobacteraceae bacterium
ACAAAGTATAAGGATAAAGAGCGTTGTTTAGTTCAGTTCCAGAAAGAACGCTATTACATGAATCCGGACACACCGACGTTTAAAGAGGCCTTCGGCAAAGAGCTTATCGGTTCCTCCACACGGGCGTTTGCAGCCCCGGCCAAAGTCCCGGCAGACCGACTCAAAATATTGAGGGAGGCTTTCAAAAAAGCTGCGCACGATCCTGAATACAAGGCAAGAGCAAAGAAAATCGGCTTGACCTTGGTATGGATGGATCACAATGAGCTGGGAGAATTCATGAAGACGCTCAACGATGATATAGAGAACCTCATTGACGAACTCAAATAGGATCTAAGCGAGGGTCGGGTTTAATTGACCCGGCCCTATTTCACTCAGTTTACTTTCATGCTAATTGATCGTAAATAAAACGGAGAGGGGTTATAACTTAATAATAACATTATAAAATCCATGGATAGAAACAATAATTAATAACCCTTTCAAGAATGAAATATAAATTGAAAAAATATTCGCCATTTTATTTACCCTACGGGAAAGTCGATGATACCCCATCTCCTTCGTTGCCGAGGGCTCGCGGTAAAATACTACAGCTTCCCCCTCGGACGCCTTGGATCTGGGGCATCCTCGACTTTCGCTCAATTAGATGTTTTATTTCCCATTGACTCAGAGGAACGAGGAGCACGATGTTAACCAAAGATTCGTATCTTGCTATCGCCATCATTCTTTTTTCTATTGTGGTTTATTTAGGCTCGCTTTCCTATCCTCATGAATCCGCCTACTTTCCCCGATTCATCATTATGCTACTGGGGGCCTTGGGAGGTGCTCTGTTTGTGCGAGAACTTCGAAAAAAATCCGGATCCGCAGTCGGTAAAAAGAATGTGGGTACATCCATTTTTCAAAATCAGGCGTTTTTCAAAGTCTCACTGATGATCTTTTTTTCGGTAATATATTTGTTGATAATGAATTGGGTCGGATTTTTTTCCATCACCATCGTCTATCTGCCTGTCATGATCTGGTTGATGGGTGTTAAAAAACCGTCAACCATTTTTATTTCAACTGGCATTGTTCTTTTCTTTATTCTCCTGATATTTAGAATTTTTCTCAAAGTTCCGTTTCCCGAAGGACTCTTGTTTTAATGGAGGTTCGATCCGATGTTTGAACAGATTTGGCTAGGAACTCAAGTTGCCTTTCAATGGCAAAACCTTCTTATCGCGCTTTTAGGGGCAGCCGGAGGAATAATTATCGGCGGTTTGCCGGGATTGTCCGCCACCATGGGCGTTGCACTGCTCATACCGGTAACTTTCGGAATGCATCCGGCATCCGGATTGATTATGTTGGGTGCGGTTTACTGTGGAGCGATTTATGGCGGTTCAATCGCCGCCATTCTGGTTCGAACCCCCGGAACGCCTGCTGCAGCGGCAACGGTTTTCGATGGTTATGAGATGACCAAAAAAGGACAGGCCGGTGTTGCCTTAGGGGCTGCGGTACTGTCATCATTTGTGGGGGGATTTATCAGCACCACGATTTTAATATTCGTTGCCCAGCCCTTGGCCATGTTCTCCTTGAAGTTCGGGGCTACCGAGTTTATGTGGCTCGGAATATTCGGACTGACCATCATATCGTCCCTGGCCGGGAAATCCATGATTAAGGGGATGATTTCCGGGGCCGCCGGGCTGCTGATCAGCACCATGGGTATGCATCCCCTTACGGGATTCATGCGATTTACATTCGGAAGGATGGAGCTATACGACGGTGTTCCGGTGATTATTGCCTTGATCGGTATGTTTTCCGTTTCCCAGGTTCTCTATCTCTGCGAACGGGAGGGCGCCATATCCGCCGAAATAACAGATGATATCGGACGGGTGTTTCCAACCCTTAAAGAGTTGATGCTGGTTAAATGGACGATGGTTCGATCCGGCCTGATCGGAACCGTCATCGGGGCCATTCCCGGCGCCGGCGCTGATATTGCGAGCTTTGTCGGATACAACGAGGGAAAAAGATGGTCAAAGCATCCGGAAAAATTCGGGACCGGTTATATCGAAGGCGTCGTGGCCTCCGAAGCAGCCAACAACGGGGTTACCGGCGGATCCTTGATTCCACTGTTAACGCTGGGCATCCCGGGAAATGCCGTTACCGCCGTGCTGTTGGGCGGTCTCTTGATTCAGGGACTTCTTCCCGGCCCGGAGCTCTTCACCAAACATGGAGATATCACTTACGGATTCATCATGAGTCTGTATATGGCCAAAACTTTCTATCTGTTTTTGGGATTTTTCGGGGCCAAATACTTTGTCCGGGTCGTCAGCACGCCCAGCGGTGTGTTGGCTCCTGTCATAATGACATTAGCAGTGGTGGGTTCCTTTTCCATCAACAACAGTTTTTCAGATATATGGTTAATGATGTTGATGGGGTTTTTGGGCTACGGTATGAGAAAATTCGAAATTCCTTTGGCGCCGGTATGTCTGGGGATCATTCTGGGTCCCATGGTGGAGTCGAATATTGCCCGGGCGCTGGCAGTAGCCGGAGCCAAGGACACCAGCATCCTGATCATGTCGATAACCCGGCCCATTTGCATCATCCTTATTATCCTGGTGATCCTGTCTCTCATGACGCCGTATTTGAGTGCGAGAGCCGAAGGGAAACGAGCTAAGGAATTGAGATCGGCTAAAGCGGATATCGAGGAAACTTTGGAAACAGAGTAATTGATTATTCGCGACAGCAGATTTAAAAAAACAGCCACCCCATTGCGGGTGGCTGTTTTATTGTCACATCATCAGGCTATAGCAGTTCGGCATGTTTCAATATATTCTTTATCGCTGTTTTTTCCTCATCCTTAGGTGGAAGAAGCGGACAACGAACCGTCCCTCCCTGGTAACCCATAAGGTCGGAAGCATACTTTAGTCCCGGCACGCCGTATGTTGCCGTGACCGCAGTGTTTGCAGGAAACACCCGCACATAGGTCTCCCTTGCAGTATCCAAATCTCCCGCCTCATAAGCCTCCTGGATCTCGGCACATTCGTTGGGGGCCAAATTCGCAAGGGCAAAAATCCCAGCCTTGATGCCGAGGGTCAATGCCGGAAACCAGGAAGAAACGGTCCCCACCATCAGATTGAATCCTTCAGCAATCACCGGCAGAAATGAAACCAGCTGCGGAACGTTTCCGGTGCTGTCTTTCATGCCCACGATATTGGGATGTTGACTCAACTCCTGAACCACCTTCACCGAGACGTTGATGTGGGTGAACTTGGGAACATTATAGATGAGGATCGGTATGTCGGTTCTATCCGCCACATAGGTGAAATATTTAACCAGTGCCTCATCATTCATTTTACCCACGTAGTAAAATGGGGTCAATAGCAGAGCACCGTGAACACCCAGTTCAGCAGCCTTGTTGGTAAGCCGAATCGTCTCAACCGCAGATTCCAGACCGGTTCCAGCCAAAACCAGTCGATCTTTCTTAGCATGCTTTACCGTCAGCTCGATAAGTTTTACCTTTTCTTCTTCTGAAAGGTATGAGGCTTCACTGTTGGAACCGAGTACCAGATAACCGGCCAGCTTGTCCTGGTTCCAGCGTTCCATGTTTTGGACGTGCTTGTCATAATCCACCGATTGGTCTTCGGAAAACGGTGTCATCATCGGGGGAATAACCCCTTTGATTTGAAGTTTACTCATTTGAATGCCCTCCTGGTAAATTTACGATTTTTTATTTGCAATTTCCAATTTTCCTGCTGTCTGGTAAGCTGGTTTTCGATTAATTTAAATTCCAAAATTGATGGCCTCGTAAAAAGTCCGAAAAACGAGCTTTTTACGAGAGTGTTTAGTA
>CAYSUA010000621.1:0-3815 GCA_964433795.1 uncultured Desulfobacteraceae bacterium
GCTCCCTTATGCACGAGTTTCATACGTCCGCGAATCGGGTTATCTTCAAAGCCGTAAGTGCTTGAATTGAGGTTTCTGCATAACCGGTTTTTTAATTAAGCCAAGAATTGAAGTTTAAAGATAAACAGTCTATAGATTAACCTATGACCCCGCTATCAGAAATGAATGATCGCATTTATGTCATATATGGTGATCAGCCTAAAGAGATGGTGTATCGCGTCCTCGACCACCTGAATCTGGCAGATCGTATTGATCCGCGTATGGTCATCGGGTTGAAACCGAATCTTGTGGTAGCGAAACCTTCGAGCTCCGGAGCCACCACATCAGCCCAGATTATGGAGGGTGTCATCGAGTATCTGTTCCAGAACCATATCCGTAACATCTGGATAATGGAAAGCTCGGGAGTCGGTCACAGCACAAAAAAAGCTTTTAAAGTTTCCGGCCTGGATTCTATCTCCAAGCGGTATGGGAATCGGCTTAGGCTGATCGATCTTAAGGATGAGCCAGTGGAAACGGTCAAATCCGGTCGTTTTAAAACTCGAATATTCGGAATCTTGAACAGAGTCGATTATTTGATCAATTTGCCGGTGGTCAAAGCACATTCCCAGACCCGGATTACATGCGCGCTTAAAAATCTGAAAGGCATCATACCCGATTCCGAGAAACGAAAATACCACTCACAAGGTCTACATCAATCCATAGCCTTGCTCAATTCCATTATCAAACCGGATTTGATTATTGCAGACGGCATTCAGGGGGATCTCACTTTTGAAGAGGGGGGTACCCCCGTTCGAATGGATCGTATTCTGATTGCAGAAGATCCGGTGCTTTTGGATTCCTACGTTGCCGCCCTCATCGGATACCGGAAGGAAGACGTTCGGCATCTGATGCTTGCTGAAGAACTCGGCATCGGCAAAACTCAATCAACGCCGGATCAGATAATCGAGCTGAATCGATCCGAGACTGCGCCGAAAGATTTTCCAAGAAGCAGAAAATTAGAGCCCTTTGCAAGAAGGATCGATGCCCGTGAAGCCTGCTCCATTTGCTATGGGAGCCTTATCCATGCACTTCAGCGGCTCAAGCGGAAAGGAAGATTAAACCGAATCAAAGAGCCCCTTCATATCGGGCAGGGGTTCAAACAGACTGTCGGCGGTGGGGTCGGTGTGGGAAACTGTGCGCTTGGTTTCAACGCTGCGGTATCCGGCTGTCCGCCGCAGGCAATTGATATTTTGAGGTTTCTGGAAGAAGAGGTGGTGTAGATCCTTAATGGCGATTTTCGTATTTTATATGACAAAGCTTTTTTCATCCAGCCACCAAGACACTAAGGCACGAAGAAGAAAATAAGAAATAATATCTTTGTGTCTTTGTGACTTTGTGGCAAATTGTTTTTGGTTCCCCGATAAATCGGGATTTACGCTTCGCTCCAACCGGTTTATCCGGGTTAGGCCGAACGCTTCTATTCTTGACTTTCAACGGCCCCAATGTAAAATAGTCCGTATGAGCGATACCGGAATCCATATCACCGAACTGCCCGAGTTGAATAATCCCATCCTTATTGCGGGCTTTGACGGTTGGGGCAATGCCCTGAATGTTTCCAAGGGGATGGCGACCTATCTAATCGGCAAACTGAATGCAAGAAAATTTGCCCGTCTCAATCCGGATCTGTTTTACCGATTTGATGAATTGCGCCCACTGGTGAACATTGAAGATGGCAATTTGAAAAGCCTCTCCCCTCCGGGGGGATCTTTTTTCGAGATAAAAACCGATGAAGGTGTTGGCGATGTGGTGATTTTAAGGGCTGATGAACCGAATCTGCGGTGGTTTCAGTTTGTGGATGAACTATTTGTTTTATGTAATAAACTGGGTGTTGAAACCCTCGTCACCCTGGGGAGCATGTATGATAATGTGCTTCATACGGATCGTATCATTTCAGGAATATCTTCAAACGAAACAATTTCTCAGCAACTGAAGGAAAAAAATATTTCAACGGTTACATACCAGGGGCCCAGTGCGATTCATACCTTGATAAATTCAGAAGGCCCCAAGAGAGGGATCACCTGTATCAGCCTCTGGTCCCATTGCCCGTATTACCTTCAGGGTACGACACACTACGGATTGTTATCACATTTGGGCGCATTGCTGGCAGACCTTGGCGGTTTCCAACTGGATATTGATGATTTAAACGAAAGCTGGCAGGAATTGAATGAGCAGATTCAGAAGCTTATCGATACCAACCCGGAGTTGCAGTCTGCCATCCAGGAGCTTCGCAAGCAGAAAGTTAAGGGGTCCTGGGCCAATATGCAGGAGTCTTTGAAAAAGGATGATAAAGTGATCAATCTAAAGGATTTTCTGGACCCTCAGTAAGAAAAGATAAAATCAAACCAGATTCAAGATAAAACCGGCCGATACTGCAATTCCGAATACCGAAATCAGAAACGCCACCAGGATGGGCGCTCGAAAAAGCCCTTTCAGCATGACCATTTCAGGAAGACTGGCTCCGGCCCCGCCAATGACCAGAGCGACGACCGCTCCCAGACTCATGCCTTTCCCGATTAAAGAGATCGAGACCGGAATCATGGTGCTGACCCGGACATACAGCGGAATACCGATAACAGCGGCTACCGGAATGGCCAACGGATTGTCCGGTCCGGCATATTTAACCACGATGTCTTTTGGTATGAACCCATGAAATATGGCGCCGACGCCGATTCCAAGGAGAATGTAGGGAAGAAACGTCCGAAACTGATTGACCGCTTCTCTAAATATCCTCTGCCATTTTCCTGATTCTGCACCTGCAGAATCAGGATTATTGGTCACCACCGCTTCTGAAGCGGGCGAACAGCATGCGGCTTCGGATGCAGATTGTAAAGCCGGAGCCATGGGAAAGGGGTTGTTCTGGATGCCCGGATTCGCACCGGCCTGAGTCGACTCACTGCTGCTGCAGCACGCCGATTCAATCGGATTGGTGAATACATTCTGTTTAATATGTTTTTCGAAACCGAAACTGTTTAGCAGATATCCGGCCAATATCGCCATGCCGAGGGCCAAAACAGAGTATGTGACGGCGATTTTAGGACCGAATGCGGTTATGAACAACACTATTATTATGGGGTTTACCAGCGGCGAGGCAAACAGGAAAGACATGGTCGGTCCGAATCCGGCTCCGGCTTTGAGCAGGCCGACGGTTATGGGGATGCTGGAACAGCTGCAAAACGGTGTCAGGGCGCCGAGTCCGGCGCCGACAAGATATCCGTGTCCCTTTCTGGCTGAAAGGATATTTTTTACTTTCTCTGCCGGAAGAAATTCATTGATAACCCCGACCAGGAAACTGATACCGATAAACAATACCGTCATCTCCACCGCAGCAAATGCAAAAAAACCGGCTGCTTTTTTAAACATAATTAAGAATCCGTCTGCTCCCATTATTATTACCTCATAATATTTCTAGTTGCCTTGTTCAGCTTCACAACACTCCGCCATAAGAAAATCGATCAACTCCCTGAGCGTTTCAAATTGGGGGACACAATAAAGGGTTCTGCTCTCCCTGTTTTTCTGTATCAATCCCACAGACACCAACCGGGAAATATGATGGGAGAGGGTGGAACCCGGGATACCCAGTTCCTTTTGAATCTCCCCCACGGGCGCACCGGTATGACCGATCTTTACCAGATACCTAAAAATAGCCAGTCGGGTGGAATTACCAAGCTCTGCCAAACGTTTTGCTGCATCATCATGTTCCATGCCGGCAATGTAAGTTAGACGGATTGTGTTGTCAACCATATTTTTAGAAATATCGAAAAATAAATCTAAAATTT
>CAYSUA010000622.1:0-251 GCA_964433795.1 uncultured Desulfobacteraceae bacterium
CATCCAGAAAGCCTTTCCGTTTTTCCAAAAACTGAAGAAACCATTTCTCCGTGAGAAAATCCGGCGGTGTCTTTGTCTCTGCCACCAGTTGTGGATTATGGCAGTAGGGACACCGGAAGTTGCAACCGGATAAAAAGAGTATACAACTGACTTTTTGCGGATAGTCGATTAAAGAATTTTTTTGGATGCCGCCGAAGATCATTATGATCCTAAACTGATCGGTTCCGAGTTCAGGGTTCAAGGTTTACCCG
>CAYSUA010000622.1:261-3808 GCA_964433795.1 uncultured Desulfobacteraceae bacterium
TGGCGGCGCCGTAGGCGACCAGGGTTCAGAGGTTATAACGCATTGAAACTACTAACAACTCTTATCAAGATCTGTAATAATCAGTATAACCCGTTGGGTGAGTCGAACTTTAAGCAATAGTGAAGGCAAGAAGTCTTTAATGATAGCCGGTTAGGAATTTTCAACCCTGAACGCTGAACCGCTTAGCCTATATTTATCTGCGGACATCAGCGTAAATCTGCACCCGATTTAACTCAAAGGTCTTTCTCATTTTAAATTCGGCCTGCTTGCCGGTGTTCCATTGTTTAACCGGCCTGAGATAACCGACGACCCGTGAGTAGATTTCGGTTTCCTGACTGCACTCAACGCATTGTTCCTGCTTACCTTTCAGGTAGCCGTGGGTGGGACAGATACTGAAAGTGGGGGTGAGTGTGAAATAGGGGAGACTATAGCCGGTAGCGGTTTTCTTAATCAGTGCTTTGATGGCATCGAGATCACTGACCATTTCACCCAGATAGATATGAAGAACGGTACCGCCGGTATATTTTGACTGGAGTCTGTCTTGAAGTTGTAGGGTTTCGAAGATGTCATCCGTATAATTCACCGGCAGCTGGGTGGAGTTGGTGTAATACGGTGCCGCCCCTTTCTGGTATTCTTCTTCATTGGCGCAGAGAATATTCGGAAATGTCTTCTTGTCGAGCATGGCAAGTCTGTATGATGTGCCTTCGCCGGGGGTGGCTTCCAGATTGAAGATTTCATCGGTCTCTTCTTGCAATTTTGAAATCAAATCGCGAATGAAGTCCATTACCTTGTGGGAGAATGCCTGGCCTACTGTTGTGGCGATGCCTTCGCCCATAAAATTGATGCAGGCCTCATTCATTCCGATAATACCGATTGTGGAGAAGTGATTTTTCCAATACAAGCCGCTGAACTGTTTAATATCTCTCAGATAAAATTTGGAGTAAGGATACAGGTTTTTGTCCGTAAACTGTTCCAAAACCTTCCGTTTAATGGCGAGGCTTTCGGCACATAGAAGAATTCTTTCCGTCAATTTTTCAAAGAAGGCTTCCTCTGTTTTAGATGTATATCCGATCCTCGGCAAATTCACGGTTACAACACCGATGGATCCGGTTAGCGGATTGGCGCCAAAAAGACCGCCGCCCCGTTTTAATAATTCTCTGTTGTCGAGTCTCAATCGGCAGCACATGGACCGTGCATCTTCGGGAGACATGTCCGAATTGATGAAGTTGGAGAAATAGGGAATCCCGTATTTGCCGGTCATGAGCCACACTTTTTCCAGATTCGGATTGTCCCAGTCGAAGTCCTTCGTAATGTTGTAGGTGGGGATGGGGAAGGTAAAGACCCGTCCCTTTGCATCACCCGCCATCATGACTTCGGCAAATGCGCGGTTTATGAGATCCATCTCGGGCTGAAAATCCGCATAGGTGTCGCCCTGATCTTTGCCGCCGATTACCACCGGTTGATCTTTTAAGATGGACGGTACGTAAAGATCCAAGGTGATATTGGTAAACGGGGTCTGAAAACCGACCCGAGTTGGGATGTTGATGTTGAAAACAAACTCCTGCAAGGCCTGTTTGACGTCACGGTAGGCTAAATTGTCATGCCGAACAAAGGGGGCCAGCAGGGTGTCGAAATTAGAAATGGCCTGGGCGCCGGCTGCTTCGCCCTGAAGGGTATAGAAAAAATTGACAATCTGGCCCAACGCTGAACGAAGGTGTTTCGGGGGCGCGCTTTCAACCTTGCCCTCAACCCCTTTAAATCCTTGCTTCAGCAGATCCTGCAAGTCCCACCCCACACAATAGACGGAAAGCAGGCTCAAATCATGAAGGTGGAAATCGCCGGACTTGTGTCCATTGTGGATTTCCGGAGGATAGATTCGGTTCAGCCAGTATTCAGAGGTGACATCGGATGAGATATAGTTGTTCAGCCCCTGAAGGGAGTAGGCCATGTTGCTGTTTTCTTTGATTTTCCAATCCAGCTTCTGAATATAGTGCTCCACCAGATCGACACTGGCCTTTGTTGCGATATTCCGGATCTGTGCGTGTTGTTCACGGTATAGAATATAGGCTTTTGCGGTTTTATAAAACGGGGAGTCCAGAACCACCCTTTCCACAATGTCCTGAACTTCTTCCACATCCGGAAGTGAACCCAGTCGCAGTTCGTGAGCCAGGGTGAGAACCCGCATGGTGAGTTTTCTCGCTTCCCGCTCGCCAAACTCTCCACTGGCTTTGCCCGCTTTGGCTATTGCACCGGTGATCTTTGAAGAATCGAATTCAACTATTCTGCCGTCCCGTTTCTTGATCTGCTCAAACACTGTCATGTCCTCTTCAGCTAAGTTCGGAAAGATTCGTCAGTAGGGTCCGCTGATAAACTGGGAATGAGAATCTGAATACCGCAATATATTGATATATGTCAATGAAAAATTTCAATATGTAGTGTGTAAAGTCATGGATAGTAAAAAAATATGGAAGCTTCAGAGTGATTTATTGCTTGAAGCGATGAAAACTCTTCCTTTTGGATTTTGGTGTCACCCAGAGATAATCCGCATCAATAAGTTGAGCATTTCCGCCGACGGTAACAGGGTAAAGGGTTCGGAAAGAACGTTCGGTCCGGTTAAACGCTCTTTGGGGAATTCCGAATTTTCGATAAATGTGCCCGTTTCCCGCCAAAACCACCATCTTTGAATCCTTTGAGTTTTTGGCTATGGTTTCAGCCATGGCATCTTCCCATACACACTGGGCCATGTAGAAGTTTTCAAAATCCTGTCGTCCCTTCACATGGTGATGTTCAAATACACCCTTGAGATATTCCCGATGGGCGGTGATGGAAGTGTCTATTTTTTCAGGAAGATATTTTTGATCGTCTTTCAGCAGCGTTTCAATACCGCCCACCGCAATTTTCGAAGGAATATGAAAGGGAACATTCAGCCCGATCATCTGAATTTTTTTTTTTGATAAATGTCAGAATTTTTCGGTACAATGCAAAATCGTATTTCCAATTGGCATACCAGTGAACTCGTTTTAGGAAAGTACTTTCATCCAGCTTTCCGTCGGACCACTCATCCAGGACCGGTTGATACGGCCGGGCAAACATTTCCATTCCCACCTTCATGTCCGGAAAATCCTTATAAATCTCTTTTATGATACGGAGTTGTATCTCGTGATGCTCAGGGTCGGTATGCTTCTCTCCCGCATAGATGACCTGAACGCTTTTTAGATCTGCCATCATGGAATCAAATGATACGGTCCGGCCTGATTTGCCTGCGACAATGGATCCTTCATCAAACGATGCGGATTCAATTTTCAGGTGTTGCTTTGGGCTCACCATGCAACCTCCAAGAAGGGCAACCGAAAGGATGCCGAAAACAGTTCGTCTAATGCTGTGTTTGAATAGAATTTTTGATATTTTCATTTTTATTGTTTATCTTTCCGTTTGATTTTAAGACACATACGGGTTGATTTTTAAGTCAATTAGCATAAACTAAATACGGTTATACATAAAGCCCAAATTGCTTGGAGGAATAGGCTTTGGAGGTGAGCCGATTCGT
>CAYSUA010000623.1:0-2649 GCA_964433795.1 uncultured Desulfobacteraceae bacterium
GAACGGTTGCCACAGTAGGATTTTCCTCCACTTCATCAAACACGACAAATTCAATGGCGGCTTGTTTAAGGAGTTCGGAGATCCGGTCCATCAGACCGGCATTGACAATCCCTTTGTCTGTTACTACCAAAGGCCGGCTGCCGTTAAGCGCCTTTATTTCATCTCCTAAATTATCGCAGATATCGATGCCGAACAGCAATCGGGCCGGGCATTTAAACTCAAATGGATTGGATAAATTCATGTCAAAACCTCCTTCTATTGTTTGGTTTTAGATTAAACGGTTTACTAAGCTTTCAGTCTTGTTTTATTGAAAACCGTGTATAGTGCATCACAACTCTGTTATCTTTTTCCGGATCCAGGGTTACCATATCATCCTCTAACGAGGCAACTTTTACCCAGACATATCCTTTACCCGGCACATATGCAAGCACGGTTCTATTGCTTTCAGCAAGATGTGCGATCAGCTCTTTCAAACGACTCATTGAGGGTTCACGCATCTTTTATGGGTTTCGGAAACGGAACATCCTCTTCTTCTGCTTCCTGGCGGAGCATATCCACAATCTCCGATGAAACAGGGATCCCGGTTATCAGCCGATTCTTTTCCGCCTTTTCTTCCGGTTCCCCGGGCATGAAAATCTCTTCAACCCCCTGGGCACTGGGGGATTGTTTGAATCGATCGATCATCGTGTCCATTCTCTGTTTAAACTGATCCAATGACATGAAAAGATCCGCTCGAATCGCCAGAAACATGTGCCCGATTTTTTGGGGCCCGGAAAAATCTCCGTATAAGTCCTTCATGTCTCCGGCAAACGCGGCTCCCGTCATTACGCCGGCCATGATTTCCATCCAGATGGCCAGAGCCGATCCCTTGGGGCCCCCAAAGGGAAGAACGGTTCCTCCTTGATGAACCTTCAATCCGTCTGTGGTCGGTTTGCCATCGACGTCAAGTGCCATATTTTCGGGAATGGGTTCACCCCGGATGCCTGCTAACCGCATCTTCCCGCGGGCCATTACACTCATAGCCATATCCATCACAAACGGTTTTCGATTTCCGGAGGGAACCCCAACCGCTATGGGATTCACACCGAGCACCGGCTTGGCGCCTCCCCAGGGGGCCATACCGGGAGAAGCATTGGTGAATGTGAAACCGATGAGGTCTTCCTTGACAGCTTGGAGTACGTAAAAAGCGGCCATGCCGAAATGTGTACTCCCATAAACACCCGCCATCCCCACGCCGTTTTCCTTGGCAAGATTCATGGCGGCAGCCATGGCTCGTTCTCCCACTACCATCCCCATACCGTCATCACCATTCACATGAACTGCCGATGGAGCAACCCGATGGATTTGAATTTCCGGTACGGGATTTACAAGTTTCAGCCGGAGCCGCTTTGCATACAGCGGAATACGGGCCACGCCATGGCTTCCCAAGCCCCGCAAATCCGCTTTTACCAGGCAGTCGGATACAAGTGCGGCATCTTCAGAAGAAAGGTGCAGTTTCTTAAAAATGTCCGTTGTAAATGTTCTAAGAGAATCGTGAGAAAAATAGATCAATGGATTGCTCATAAAATAAACTTAGAAGAATCTTGAGACGGTGTAAAGTAAAAAAGGTACGGAAGTCCGTCAATGTATAACCGATTAATCGCGGACGTTTTTTCCGCGTAACGTGATCAGTGCTATTTCACTTTGGGTATTATATCGCAGGGGCACGCTCACCACTCCGGCCCCCGGATTGGTGTACCCTGTCATTCCGGCATGCTTCCAGAGTCCCCGAAAAAACTGTCGGCCGTGTTTAAGGTGAGTCACCAACGGAGTCCCGCTGGGCAGACAGATCTGCCCGCCGTGTGTATGTCCGCATAGGTAAAGATCGTATCCGCAATCGGCAGCCACATCATATAATTCAGGGGAGTGAACCAATGCAATCTTGAAACCGTCATTAGGAGCATGCAATGCTTCGACTGCCTGATCCGTAAGATATAAATGCGGGTCATCAAGCCCGGTAACTGCAATCTTCTCTTTTCCCCTGTAAATACTAACCGTCTCGTTAATCAGAAACGTAATTTTCATCTTTTCGAATGCCTCTATCATTCGATGCGTATCGTGATTGCCCAAAGAGGTGTATACACCGTCCCGGGCATCCACAGCATCCACAATCTTCTTCACACGGCCAAGTATATGCTCAAACGGTCCGGCCATCTCCCGGGTGAAGTCTCCCGAAAACAGGCAGAGATCAAACGGTATACCGTCTATGAGTTCACAGATGGTATCCTCAACCTCGGCCAGGCTGTCTATATGGAGGTCCGTGATATGAAGGATTTTGTATGATTCAAAAGCAGCGGGAAGGTTCGAGACTTCAATGGAAATTTGATTCAAGGCTATTCGAGCGGCATTCTGAAACCCTCTTTCATAAAAAGCAAACCCCCTGAGGTAATCGAAAAACAATCGTTTCCCTATTTTAAAAAGCACCCATTCCGTAAACCGTCGAAAATGACATTTGAACGTATGGTAGTAGTACCGCTCCCGGGCAGATCGATCGGACCGCCAATCCCTTCTCCCGTCCGGATCAGAAACATCGGTGGTGGGGTTTAATGTGTCGGCTATTTTTGGTTCAGCTTTCATAGGTCGTTTTGTTTCTTTTCTTTTTCCCACGTC
>CAYSUA010000623.1:2659-3807 GCA_964433795.1 uncultured Desulfobacteraceae bacterium
GTATGTCTGTGTGGGTCTGTGGCTAATTTAAGCTGTCCGGATCGCCGGATCATATTTTCAAAATAAAAGACAGCGTTCGCAAAACCTCAAAATAATCGTTGGTATTGAATGAAACGGTGTGCGGGTCCTCCAACTGAACGCCGGGAAAACTGGAGGCTTGATTAGCCTTGGCGTGAAGATGGTATCGGACTTCCACTGTCAGAGAATCAGGTATACGGATCCGGCAATCCTCAAGATTTCCATTGAGAGCTTTCTCAACGCCTTCTTGAATTCTATCAATTGCAAGATCCGGATGAATGTTGACCGTCAGGTTTCCGACACCTTCTTTTACCGGCACGACGGTGATACCGGGATTGATTTCATTTGCAGAATCACAAATTCCCCGATCTCCGGAAAGAAAAATCACCGGAACCTTCTTATAAGCGGCCGTATAAGCGTTGAGAAGAAATTCGGATGCATACCGGTCATTGATTGTTATGTATGCCAAACCACCGGAGATGGTATGGGCCAGAGGATTGGTATCGGTTCCGGCTGGTGCATGATAGCCGATCATCATGGCGGCATGGAAGGATTCGTCCAACTCCTGCATCATGGAAAAGGGATGCCCGCTCCAACCGCGAATCAGTTTCGTCTCAACAGGAAGTTTAGAAGGGATTAAATTTCTTGCCGTTCCGTGGGCATCTTTGATCCAGATTTCCTTGGCACCTGCCGCCATGGCACCCCTGCAGGCCGCAGATGCCTCGGCAGTCATCTGCTCACGAAATTCTTGATAATCCGGTTTGGTCTTATCCGTTTCATCCCAGTCGGTAACACCGGTAACCCCTTCGATATCCACACTCATATAGATTTTCATCTTATCAACCTCCCTAATCTGCAAATAAACAGGACGCAGATTTACGCAGATAAACACAGATCAAAATAATTTTCTGTCATCCGCCTTCTTGACAATCATAGACGAACTGCTTTAGACATGCAGCTTAATAACCGTTTCACTTTGTATTGCAGGCAACAAATACCGCTGTCTTTAAAAAAAGACAACTGTCTTGTTCGACAAATCTCTATAATAATAAACGCGGTTATGAACAAAGCCCAGGTTGCATACAGGAATAGGCTTTGGAGGTGATCCGATTCGTGCGCGTGTGACTGTC
>CAYSUA010000624.1:0-2575 GCA_964433795.1 uncultured Desulfobacteraceae bacterium
CTCACAGGCCATATGGATTGCGTAGAGAGAAGACGAGCAGGCCGTGTCCACCGGCATGCTCGGCCCCTGGAGATCAAGGACATAGGACACCCGGTTGGCCACGGACCAGGGTAATGTCATCGGGATATCACTGTTTTCATCAGACCAGGTCTCGTGCCCCCACATCAGATACGTATTGGTGGTGACCCCCGCGTAGACGCCGATCCTCGTATGTTCACCGTCGTCCATTTCCTGTTTGAGCCGATTCCGGGGATAGCCGGCATCTTCGAAGGTCAGCCAGGCGGTTTCCAAGAAAATCCTTTCCTGGGGATCGATCTTTTCCGCTTCTCTTGGAGAGATTTTGAAAAACATCGGATCAAACCGATCGGCATCCTCTAAAAACCCCCCCCATTTACAGTAGATACGACCATGCCGGCTCATTTCGGGATCGGGGTCGTAATAGCTGCGGTAATCCCATCGGTGGAGTGGTATTTCGGTGACGCAGTCTTTTCCTTGAAGGAGATTTTTCCACAACTCGTTAACGTTCCGAGCACCCGGGTATCGACCGCTCACACCGATGATGGCGATATCTTCGTCCGTCCCGCCCATGGTGTTTCCGAATTTTTCGATGCCCCTTGTGCGGGCAAAGGGTTTTAACGCTTCCCATCCGGCGGTTGAAACCGGCAGTTCCACCGGCAATCGATTGTCCGAAAGTCCCAGATAGCCTTCAAATACCGGACCGTAGCTATCGACGAGGTATCGGGTTAGATCGAAAAGGGTTTGGTGCTCAAACAACAGTGTTTTGGGCAGCGGCCCGACACGCGCTTCCATGATTCGATTGAACGCATTTACCTTGAGGGAATCGATACCGAACTCTTCCAGGTTCATCCGGCTGTCCAACTGATCCTCGGGTATCTTCAATATGCCGGCCAGGACCTGTTTCAGAAACGCTTCTGTTTTTTCAGTCAAACGGACCGCATCGCCAACGGGTCCGGAACCGCCTTTATTCCGTCGGATATCTTTTCCATTGGTGACGGCCGTCAAAAGCGGCTCTCTGTATCCGTAGCAGACCATGCCGTTCGAGTGGGCTGATTGAAGGATGAGGTCGCCCCAGGCGGCCTCCCCTGCTTCTGTGGGAAGCGGTACCCAACCGGACTTTTCCGCAAAAAACGCTATCTTCTCCGGATTCACCTGCATGCCGCCGTGCCGCCATAGGGGCCAATTGATGGAAAGGGTCTTGCCGTATCGTTTCCCCTGAGCCCGCATTTTTTCACGCCGTGCGGCAAAGTGATCCATAAAGGCGTTGGCATAGGCATAATCGGATTGCCCGGCGTTTCCCATGACTGCGCTTGTGGAAGAAAACAGCACGAAAAAGTCCAATCGCTCATCAGCGGTCGCTTCGTCCAGATAGACGGTGCCGAAGACTTTGGGACCCAAAACCGGCAGCATCTCTTTTGTGGTCTTTTTGAGCACAAAAGAATCCCGGACGACTCCGGCGGCGTGAATGATTCCGTCGATTCCGCCGAAACGGGTGCGTATCTGTTCCAAAAGGGACTTAACGTCCGATGCTTCGGCCATATCGGCCTGAAGATAGACAACGTCGCTTCCCCGATTGTTTAAGGTTTGAATGCTGTCCGATTTCTCATCGGTTAATGGAGAGCGTCCCGTAAGAACGAATTTGGCATCGACCTGTCGCGTAAAGTAGTCGGTAAAAATGAGACCGAGACCGCCGGCCCCGCCCGTAATCAGATAGAGCCCGCCGTCTTTCAGCAAAGACCGGGGGTCTGTCGGTGCGACAGGATTGAATTCCACCCATTGACGAACCGACCGCTTTTGGTCCTGATAGCGAATTTCAACACCCTCGACGGACTGCAATTCCCGGGCGACGGCTGCAGCGGCGTCTATCGCATCCGATCCTGAGATGGATACGGTTTTACAGACAAACATCGGGTTTTCGAGCACCAGGGTTTTCGCAAACCCACCCATGGCGGCGTATTGGGGTTGCGGCCCATCGGGCGATTCCAGAACGGCGAAGATCATCTGAATCGGCCGGGTCGGTTTGCAGTCCATCAATGCTTTACTGAGATTTAAAAAAGAGAACAGACTGCTGTCTATCTGGTCCCTTAACTGTCGGTCTCTTGAAACCGCCGTATCCTGTGACCAGAAATGAACCACCGAATACGGGAATCTGTTTTGCTTTTGCAGATCAGAAAGAAGGTGCCGGTAATCGGCTTCCGATTCGGGATTCACGGAATAGGTGGTCTCGTTAATTTCCCGGAACCGCTCTCCCGGCTGAACGGAAATAATATCCACGCCCAACTGTTTTTGGAGTCCGGGTCGCAAATATGCCTCTGGTTCAAAAAGGAGTACGGGAGAAGTCACGGTTCTGTCTCGATTGCCGATATTGCAGGCTGCCCATTGGTCGTGAAAGTAGATGCTGACCGGCTCTTTAGTGGGTGGGTTCAACCCCCTTACGGTAAACCCCCTGAGAATCGAAAGGATCCGACCCGTTGGGTCCGTCAGATGGATATCGAATGTGGTGGCCGGTTCCTCCGTTTCGTCCCTGGATGGTCCGATATGGGCATAGCAGGGGCCG
>CAYSUA010000624.1:2675-3806 GCA_964433795.1 uncultured Desulfobacteraceae bacterium
GGCCGGTTCCTCCGTTTCGTCCCTGGATGGTCCGATATGGGCATAGCAGGGGCCGTTTGGCGCTTCAAAGATTCTCAATTCCGCCAATTCACAGGGAAGATTGAGCGGGTGATCCGGAAGCAAACCGATTATCGATTGAAACACACCGTCCAAAAGGGCGGGATGAAGAAGAAAATCTTTGGACTGTTTCCGGTGCGATACCGGCAATTCCAATCGGGACAAGGCTTCCGTTTCATTGAAATGGATTTCTTGCAGGGTCTTGAAACCGGAACCGTATTGAAATCCGGATTTAACCAGCATCCGATAGTAATCGTCCGCAGGCAAAGTCTTTGTGCATCGTTTCCGTACGGCGTCCAAATCCATGGCCTCCTCCGGACGATCCGCAGCCGTCTCGAAAGCCATCTCGCCCCGGGATAAAATCGTTTTGTCGGCGTCGTCGCCCGAGGCGGACACCTGGAATCCGACGCCCGTTTTCATGGGATGAAGAGAGATATGGATCTCTGCCGGCAAATCCGGCCCGGAGCCCGGTTCCGCCCATCTTATATTGAAAAGGCGATGCACGTTTTTCCTGCCGGCCATGGACCCGGCGGCCCTTGCCATTTCGAGGTGGGCGGCAAAGGGAAAAATCGGCTTTCCCCCCACAGTGATACCGTTTACATAGGATTCCAGGCCGCTGAATCGGGCGGCAAACTGAATGACGTCAAAGGTGGATCTGTTTCGTTCCACCAAAGGATGGGGGCGAGGGGCCGATTCCAAGGCGCTTTCGGTATCGGACGCCTCCGGCAGCCAGTATCGGGACCGGGAAAAAGGATAGACGGGCAGCGACAAGCGGGTCGGCTTCGGTTCTGGATGGAGTTTTTCCCAGTCGAGGTCTCCCCCGGACACCCAAAGTTGAGCGAGTTTATCCAATTCCCTTTTTTCAGTAATCATGTCGAGAAAAGCCTGTCCGGTCTCCCCCGCCAGGAGGCTGTCGGTTTTCTCGTTTTCCGCACGTTTACTGCCGAAAAAGACCGCATCGGCATCGACCCCGGCATGGATGTATCGGTCGAGTTTTTCTTTGAGTTCCCCCGGATCAAATGCGATCACGGCAAGCCTGGCGTCCATGGCCTCTCGCCCCGTCTGGAGGGTGTA
>CAYSUA010000625.1:0-3803 GCA_964433795.1 uncultured Desulfobacteraceae bacterium
GCAAGGGAGACATCCATTCCGAACCGGGTCATGAGCGCGATGATTCCCTGGGGTACGGACAGCGGTTTTCCGTAGCTGGGGGAGTAGGCCCAGCTCATGGCTATTTTCTTTCCTTTCAGGTTTTCCAGGGAGCCGAAATGATTTGTCAAATGAAGCAAATCGGCCATGGACTGCGTGGGATGATCCATATCACACTGAAGATTGATGACGGCGGGACGCTGATTCAAGACACCTTCATGGTAACCTCCCTCAACCGCCTTCGCCACTCCATCCATGTATGCATGACCCATCCCCAGATAGATATCATCACGGATACCGAGGACTTCGGTCATGAAAGAGATCATATTCACGGTTTCACGAACCGTCTCGCCATGGGCGATCTGGGATTTTTCTTCATCCAGATCCTTAACGGACAATCCCAGAAAATCGGCTGCCGACGAAAAGGAGAATCGGGTCCGGGTTGAATGATCTCTAAATATTGACACGGCAAGGCCTGAATCAAAACATCGTGCGGATATGTTGTTTCGGTGAAGATATTTCAGGGCCTCTGCCACGTATAATACTGTTTTCAGTTCTTCTTCCGCTTTATCCCAGGTCAGCAGGAAATCCGTTTGAAAAAGGTTCGATCGGAGTTCTTCAATTGCCTTCAGGATCTGCCCATAGTCATTGTTCATGTTTATCCTCCCATTTTCCCATCAAATCATATAAGCATACATGGCATAAAAGGCCGACGCTTTTACCAGATCTTCAATGGGCACTTTTTCATTCGGGGCATGGGCAAGCACCTCGTTTCCGGGCCCAAAACCCACGGTCGGGATATCGTACATCCCGGTAATAGTGACGGCATTGGTGGAAAATGTCCATTTATCGATCTTCGGCTCGTGGTCGAAAAGAGCGCGATACGCATCAAAACCGGTGATTACGGCCGGATGATCCTCTGGTAATTTCCAGGTGGGATAATACTTTTCCATGCCGTATTCGAGTCCGGTATAAGCACGCTCTTTGTATTGGGGGACCCATACCGCCGCATCCGTATCTTTTAAGTTCTTTTCGATTTCTGCAACGGCGGATTCTTTTGTCTCCCCCCAGGTCAATCGCCGGTCAATGTGGATCTTTGCATAATCGGCAACGGCGCAAAGGGACGGGCTTCCCGAAACGAATTCGGATATCGTCATAGAGCCCTGTCCCAAAAAAGAATCCGTTTTCAACCGTTCATTTAAATCTCTGATCCGAAGGCAGGCTTCCGATGCCATATAAATCGCATTTTTCCCTCTTTCCGGGGCGGATCCATGGGCGGAGAGGCCTTTAAATGCCACTTCGATTTCCATTCTGCCCCGCTGACCTCTATATACATTGCAATTCGTGGGTTCGGTGCATATAACAACATCGGGTTTGATCTTATTTTCCTCAACAATATACTTCCAACAGAGGCCGTCGCAGTCTTCTTCCATGACACTGCCGACAAAATAGAGGCTCATGTCCCTGTTGAATCCAATTTCTTTCAGTATCTTGGCGGCGGTGACGAACCCGGCTGCTCCGCCCTTTTGATCGACGGAGCCCCTTCCAAAAACATGGCCGTCCCTTATCTCGCCTGAAAAGGGCTCAAATTCCCAGTTGTCCGGGTTCCCTACATCCACGGTATCCATATGGGCATCAATGGCCAATACTTTTTTGCCGGTTCCGATTCTGGCGATGACGTTTCCGAGGCCGTCAATCCTCACTTCATCACATCCGGCTGCTTCCAACTGCCGTTTCAGTTCATGCTGAACCTCTTTTTCTTCTCTGCTCAGCGATTTGATCTTTACCAGTCTTGAAAGATTTTCGGCAGTGTCGTCTCTGTAGGTCTCGGCGAGTTCCAATATGCTTTTTGCTAGATCCATAAAAAACCCCTCGATTTCAATAGTTTGTTTTATAATTCAATACCGCTTGCCTTTTTTTATTTTCTTACTGTATAGGGTAACGGCCTTTAGTTTGTCATCAACGGGCTTGTATGGTGTTCCCGGGACACGCGACGGCGTAAAGGTACAGTCCTCATTTAGTAAGACTTCCGGTTCGGTTATGTCCTGCCGGTAATGGGTTCGGCTGGGAAAAAGATCGCCGGGATAAGTGAAATTGTTCAATGTTGCAAGTTCTATCAATATTCCTTCACCGATACCGCTTTCGAGCATACTTCCAACCCAGCAGGGAATCCCGGCATCCTGAGCCATTTGATGCAATTTCACAGCAACGGACAATCCGCCTACGCGACCGGTCTTTATGTTCAGCATACGGCATGAATTGAGGCGCAGAGCCCATTCAAAGCTTCTTATCGACGTGATTGATTCGTCCAAGCAGACAGGCGTACCCAACTGTTTTTGTAGTTCCGCATGCTCAATCAGGTCCGTGTGAAAGAGCGGTTGTTCGATCATCGCCAGTCCAAGCTTGTCGATCTCTTTAAAGAGCTTGATGTCGTTCAAAGTATATCCGGAATTACAATCAATATGAAAAGTCATGTCGGGGAAAGCAATTCGTACAATCCTGAGCATCTCCAGGTCCCATCCGCGGCGTACTTTCAGCTTGATGCGTTTGAATCCTTTGTCGAACGCCCCCTGTATTTTCTCAAGCAACATATCATAGGAGTCTTGAATGCCAAAATCCGCTCCTGCATCAACATTTCGGAAACTGCCGCCGATCAATTCATGAAGAGGGCGGCCTTCCATTTCCGCTTTTAGGCTCCACCATGCTATCTCCGGCCCTGCCTTTGCGAACGGATTACCTTTGAACCATTTAAAAGTATCCAGCAAGTCCTCGGCAGTTTCGATCTCACGGCCGACTAAGAGGGGGGCTAAAAACTCGGTGATCGTATGATAAACGGACATGGCTGTCTCCGGTGAGTAGGTGGGAGCGTACAGCGGTGTCGTTTCACCCCAGCCGGTGTATTCGCCGGAAACCATCTTAACTAGGACGGAATGAATATCAGGATCCTCGCCATAGGCCGTTCGCCATGGGTATATGAGTGGAAGGGCTACATAGTACACCTCAATGGAGTCAATTTTCATGGTATATTCCTTTCTTTTCATATAGGAAGATACATCTATACTGAATGACCCAACAACGCTAAAAGGCCACCAAGCACTTCCATTAGCCGGGCTCAGGGATCCTATCTTTATTTCGGGCTGCTTAGCAAATAGATCTTTCGCAAATAATTGTGGAGCTCGACTTAAACCTTCCGCCGATATGCAATCCCCCTTTTTTGTTCTGGTAATTGCGAAGGATAACTGTACTGGTTTTTAGTCTTTCTACTGTCCATTAGTACTCCGCCCCTATCCGAATCGATCATGATTTCAGTTTGAAGCTAAAATGAAACCAGGCTTCAGCCGACTAGTGCTTTCATGCAGAAGTGGAGAATATCGACTTGAAAAAGGGATTTCCTGGCGAAAGGAGGGGCTTTCTAAAACTTCAGGCTAAATTCACATAACTGTTTATTATTTTCTTTTGTGTAATTATGTTTTTCAAAAATACTTTCAGCATCGCTGCTGCAGAAGAAACGAATAAACTCCTTCCCAAAAGGATTATCATAGACTTCTTTGCGAACGACCAACCACAAATCGGGGGATGAGTCATCATTCGATTTTGCAAGCAAGACGACTTTAAGGGAGACGTTAAGCCGTCTAATATACAGTTTTTCTTTGCTCAAGAGTCGTATCCGAGATATGGCAAGCGAGGATTGGTCTTCAATAACGGCGGCAACCACTGCTTCCTCCTGGGGAATAGTGACTTTAATCTCATGGTAGCTTTTAAACTGCTCGATGAGATCTTTAATT
>CAYSUA010000626.1:0-3787 GCA_964433795.1 uncultured Desulfobacteraceae bacterium
TGGCTGCCGCCACTTCATCTTCGAACCGGATACCCTTTATATAATCCGGATTTCCGATGATTTCCGTTTCCTTGGTTGTGAGTCCGAAGATGCCGACTTTAAAGCCGTCAAAATCTTTAACCGTGTACGGTAAGACAAGGTATCCTCCGTCTTTGGTTTTGACATTGGCCGATATGAACGGAAATTTGGCCAGTCTTTGCTGCTGCTGCAGAAGCGATACGGGGTTGTCGAATTCATGGTTTCCCAAAGCCATGGCGTCGTATCGGACGTAGTTGTAGCCGATAATATCCGGTATGGCCTTGAAAAAATTAGATTCCGGACGTCCCGTATTCATATCGCCGGCATCCAATACCAGGACATTTTTATTCGCCTGCCTGATCTCATCCACAAAAGCGGCCATCGCCGGCAGACCCCCCACATTGGGAGCCGGATACTTAAAAAACTTGATGGGATGCCCGTGAAAATCATTGGTGTGCAGGATCACGAGTTCCTTTGTGCCGGATGCGGCAAAGGAAGCACAGGGTAGAAGCAATATAATAAATATTATCAGACACTTGTTAAAACATTTCATGCAGCACCTCCTTCAGTTCCAAGTGAATAGATGGGTTCGTGGGTTATTATCTAACCAGTCTATTAAATCATTATTAAGAAAATATAAAGGAATGAATGGCGGTCGTTCCATTTGTTTACCCTATTGTTGCAAAAGTCGAGGATGCCGCAGATCCAAGGCGTCCGAGGGTGAAGCTGTAGTGGACTACCGCGAACCCTCGGCAACGAAGGAGATGCGGTATGATCGGCTTTCCGCCTGTTTTGAAGGGTAAAAAGCATGACATATTGTCTATTGATCATAGATATCACCTAATGTCGATTCCAGAACTATGATACAATTGTCTCTAATCCATTATTATTATTGGTTTATCACGCCCTCGTCATGTTTTTTATGCAACCATAGGGTTTATTCTTGTTGATTAATATGCTGAAGATGTGAAACCTCGTTGACCTTTTCAACCACCAGGCGGTCATCATCTTTATAAAGGAGATTGAGTGCCGCGGTTTCCTGCTTTATCTCACGAAAGTTGTCCAGAGATATTTCGAGTGCATGGCACAATATGGCGTGGATAACGAAATTGTGGCTGCAAATAAGCAGGGTGGTTTCCGGGCTGTGGTTCTGGATGATGCGCTCGAGGGTTTTGACGGCCCTGATTTGAACCCCTTTTAGGCTTTCTCCTCCCGGCAATTTAATGGATGACGGGGATTCCCGCCATTTTTTTCTAAATTCGGGATATTGTTTTGCCCAGTCCGGTGCCTTTATTCCCTCGAAATCTCCCAGGTCCATTTCCTTTAACCCCTCTTCTTCAAAATAGAGACTCGACGGATGGAAGTGCCGGACGGCTTTTGCGGTTTCTCCGGCGCGAATCAAGGGACTAGAATAAACAACATCGATGGTTTCGTCTTTCAATGCCTGGGCCAGCGCTTCGGCCTGGGCTTTGCCTTTCGCGTTCAAGGGTATATCGCTGATCCCTTGAAATCGGTTGATTCGATTCCACTCGGTTTCACCGTGGCGGACAAGAAAAATCTTCATAAGCTCTTATTATCACGAGCACAACGGTTCGTCGAGACTGCATCCGCCGACGGCGTCAAATACGGTTGCAATATTTTATAGATCTGTATATCCAACAGATTAAACGCTGGTGCGGCACATGATTATTCGCTTTATTCAATTTATGATGAATTCGTAAAAAGTCGAATTCATCAAGTATTTAGTGTTTTGTATTTAGTATTTAGAAAAAAATAGTTCATGTGATATCAACTTATTGGTGTGCTAAACACTAAACACCAAATACTAAACACTCTCGTAGAAAGCTCGTTTTTCGGACTATTTACGAGGCCATCAATTTATTATTCTAATTTATTAAGATCATCTCCAAAGGAGTTGGTGTGATCCTTGAACCCTTTTTTGTAACCGGGAATAAAACAATGAACACTTCCAAGGTATTCTTAAAAACGCTGGTCCTGCTCTACTTCGGTATTGTCATCATCGGTTGTGCAACAAAGCCGAAGCAGATCGAGTCCATGGACAAAATTAAAGTCGGTATGGAAGAAGACGATGTGCGAGACATTATGGATCTCCCGGACTTTTGGCAGTCGAGCGAAGACGAGAAGGAGGAGGTCTGGCAATATTGCCGAACCGAAAGGTTTAAGCCGGTCAATGATGTCATCGTCGTCTGGTTCTTGGAACGGAAAGTAACCGGCGTGGAAACTTACACGAGCGTCGGCTTCGGTGGTTGCGCCATGTTTTTTAGAAATCTCAAATGGGAAAATGCGCCCCACCGGAAGAAGACCCGGTGATTTGAAGGTCATGGAGGAGTATCAATGGAATCCTACGCCTTTGAGGAGCATCTGGACAAAGACTATCTTGCAGAAACACTGGTCAAGCTTTTAAAAATCGATTGTTCGGTGGCGCTTGGGCCCGAGACACTCATGGACCCGGATGATCCCAAGCTGGTGGCCTATGTCCAGGAGGTCCTGCGGCCGGAACTAAAACGCGTCGGAATTCATGCGGCCATGGATATTCCCAAAAATCAGCTTATCGTCAAGCTCGGTTCCGGAGAGACGGATTCAAGCCTTTTGATTATGGCGTACACGCCGGTACAGCATTTTAACTGGATGAAAGACCCTTTTTCCGGAAAAATTGCTATCCCCAGCGCGCAAGGCATACATGAGCCCTGTGCATTCGGCCAGGGGGCCACTCAAAACAAATCCCATTTTGCCGCCATGCTCACGCTGCTGAAAGCCTTTGTGGAAGCGGATGTTCAGCTTAGAGGGACCCTTTATTTTGCAGCCAACAACGAGGGCCGCAGCAGCCATGAGTGTTCCTGGACCATCATCCGTAATTTAGAACCGAAGCCGAAGTTCGGACTGATTCTGGTGGGCGCCGGCAACCGTATATCGGTTGCAAATCGGGGGCGGGTCGATATTATCGTCCACGTCAAAGGAAAGGCGACCCATTCCAGTCGACCCGAAGATGGCCTGAACGCCATCGACGGGGCGGTTGAAGCCTTAAACCGGATAAAAAAACTGACATTCACCAAAACACACCCAAAGTTGGGCGGGCAGCATGCCGTCCCCTACCAAATGATTTTCGATCCCATGGCGCCGCATACCCTCCCGGAATCTGCAAGGATAAAAATCGATCGAAGGCTTTTGCCGGGAGATGATGTGGATCAGGCAGTCGATGAGATTCGGGATGCTGTCGGCGACCTGACCCCCTACACGGTTCAGGTGGAAAGAGACGTTGCCATGCTGCCGGCTGAGGTGGATCCATCGTCGCCCATCGTCCAGGGACTTCAGAAAGCCATTTCTTCAATTGACGGAAAGGATGCCGAGCTGATTTACGGAAAGGGTTCTTATGATGCCGGAGGGCCTGTCAGCAAGGGAATTCCGACGGTGATGTGGGGGCGGTCGGACAATAACCCGGACCTGCTGGGCGATGATTTTGTAACCCTTCGTGGGGTCGAAGAGGAAGCCCGGATCGTCGGTCGCCTCATAATGGATATGCTGGGATAAGACCCTATGGAGAATATGTTCTCGATGAAAATCTTGTGAGGCTCTAAATTAAACCCTTTAGCGTGCATTTTCACACGAATCTTCGTGGTACCCTATATACGATAGGGAATCTGTTCTAACTTGATTTTAGGGTATGGTTGATTCAGTATATCGTAAATCGTTACTTGCTACGTCTCGGGTTGGTTGACTCTGTGGCGGCATTAGTTGACTTTGTAAGTCC
>CAYSUA010000627.1:0-3781 GCA_964433795.1 uncultured Desulfobacteraceae bacterium
CTCCGCGGGTTTTTGCCTGCGACGTACAGGAAGTACGTCTCGGCATAAACCCTTGCTTGTCCCGCCATAGCCTGTTTTATGAGGCGACGGCGGATGCGGCCCCCGTCTAAAGACGGGATTTCACATCTGATTTGAAGAAAGATGTGTTCAACTTGCTCAGTGAAAAAATTGCTCATTTCTGAATTGGACACATTTCTTTCTTACATTTTTTTCATGGATGGACCCTAACTAAAAAGAGTCCCGCAAGGAGCGGGACTCTTTAAGTTTGATGGCATGCAGCACAGGGGTCTGCGTATTATCTAGCTCATGGGTTGCAGCAGTTCAAAGGTGACGTTTTCCGGTCCGTCGAAAAAGGCGATACGCAAACCGGGGAGATCTTTGGGGGGAACGGAAAAAACGTATCCCTTGTCCGTCAGTTTTTTATGGGTGGCGTCGAGATCTTCCACTTCCAATCCCACGTGATGATAGCCGTATACTTTGCCGTCGGCATCTTCGACGACTTTCTCACCGCCTTGGGCAACGCGGAGATTGACCGTTACACCGCTTAAATTTAGCGAGGCTCCGTCGGCGTCTCCGAATTTTTTCATTTCGATCAAATTGGCTTCCAACGTATCAACAAAGAAATCTCTCATACCGATCAGATCTTTGCACAGTATGTGAATGTGGTGCAATTTGTAACTCATAAAATATCTCCTTTTGTAAGGGTTCAAAGTTCATAGTTCACAGGTTCAGCGTTAAACGTTCAGGGTTGCCGTATTACTCATCCTAGATTTCTGCAAGATGCTATGCTTCGGATATGGTGCCTGCGCTTTCCATAGCCGTCGTTACGTGCCGGCGGGTTTAACCTCTTTGAAGCCGATATCGAAAGCCGTCAGGTTTAAATCTTCCTTTCCTTTGGGAACAGAAGCCGTAATGCATTTTTCCAATGCCTCTCGACCCACCACGCCGGTTACTTTACACAAGGCGCCGAGTACGATCATATTGCATACGATGGTTGCTTTGCACTCATTCCGTGCCAGCCAGGTGGCCCGAATCCCGTACGCTGTTTTGATATTTTCGGGAAGTCGGGGTATCAGATCGGAATCATAGACCAGTACCCCTTCAGGCTTTAGTTCGTCGGCAAATCGATCGATGGAGTCTTGGGCCTGGGCAACGAGAATATCCGGTCTCGTGACCCGAGGAAAGACAACCGGTTCATCGGCTACAATCACCCAAGCCGCGGCAAAGCCGCCGCGCAGCTCGGCGGAATAGGCCTGGGTTTGTACCGCGTATTTTTTATCGTATGTTACGGCGGCCGAACCGAGAATAACCCCGGCCAATATCGAACCCTGACCGCCCACACCTGCAATGGTTAACTCTTGACGTGACATGATTCTCCTTCTTCCTGCATCATCTGCTTGCTCAGTTCCATCCATTGACTGGACAGCTCAACTTTTTCCTTGTCCGCAAATTCTCCGATAATGATTTTCCCTTCGAGCTCTTCCTCACTCATCCGGGATGCTTTGTCGATTCGAATGCTGTTTTTTTTGAAAAATTTCAGTATATCCACCGCCTTTCCGATTTTACTGACGCGTCCGAATTGCACCGGACACTGACTGACGGCTTCGATCAATGCAAATCCCTTTTTCCGGATTCCCTTTTTAATAGAGCGGGTCAACGGCCGGGGGTGGTAGGTGGTCCAACGCGCCACATATGGGGCTCCGGCAGCGGTGATCATTTCCGAAATATTCAATGCATGTTCCATGGAGCCGTAAGGGCTGGTGATGGTGGTCAACCCCCGGGGAGTGGTGGGTGCGGTTTGGCCGCCGGTCATGCCGTATATGCCGTTGTTTACCAAGACAACGGTGAGATCGATGTTTCTTCGGGCCGCATGAATGAGATGATTTCCACCAATGGCGGTTAAATCGCCGTCTCCGCTGGCAACCATGACATGACTTTCCGGTCGTCCCAGTTTTACGCCGGTGGCAAAGGCCACGGGTCTACCGTGGGTTGTATGGAGGGTGTCTGCGGAAAAAAGCGGGCTGGGTATCCAAGCAGAGCAGCCGATACCGGACACAAAGACGAAATCGTCCATGTTTAAACCGAGTTCTTCAATGGATCGTAATATGGCTTGAGCAATGATACCGTTTCCGCAACCCGGGCATGTGGTTGTCTTTTTCACGTGTGGACGGGTATGTTTTCTCAACGGGTGTTCGGATACACTCATGCGTCAATCTCCTTTAAAAAACCTAAAATGTCTTCCGGATCGTGGATTTGCCCAAGAATCTTGGGGCCCATGAAGTCGACCTTGCAATGGGCGGCGGCTTCCGCCTTGATATAGGGGTAGAGCTGTCCGGTGTTGTTTTCCAACACCACCATACCGCTTGCGGCCTGGGCTGCCGCTTCGATTTCCTTATCGGCAAAGGGCCAGAGGGTTTTAAGTCGCAACGTTCCCACCTTCAGCCCGTTTTCCCGCGCTCGGTTGGCGGCTTCTTTTGCGGAGCGGGCGACAGACCCATAGGCAACCAGAATCAGATCTCCGTTTTTGTAATCTTTTTCCACTTCAACAATATCGTCACGATGACTGATGATTTTTTCAATGGGTTTGGTGATGAAGTTATGCATGGTTGTCGGGTCGCTCAGGTTCCGCATGCCATGCTCATCATGACAGGAGCTGGTGACATGGGATTTGAATCCCCGGCCGAACACCGGCATGGGCGCGACATTGACGTCATGAAAATCCTGCCGGGTCAGTGGATCGGTTCCCGTTCCCTGTGCCGGTATTTTTCGGGTTACCAGGTGAATGTCCGATGGATCCGGTATGACCACCTGCTCCCGCATATGAGCGATAAAGGCATCCGGCATCACAAACACCGGAACCCGATAGGTTTCCGCCAGGTTAAAAGCACGGATCGTCATATCAAACATGTCCTGAGGACTTCCGGGAGCCAAGGCGATGATCTGATAATCACCATGAGATCCCCGGGCGACTTGAATCACATCGCCGGCCAATCCCGCCGAAGGGACACCGGTGGATGGGCCCAGCCGCTGAACATCCACAATAACCAGCGGGGTTTCGGTGGCAACGGCAAATCCGATATTTTCCTGCATCAAACTGATTCCCGGTCCTGAGGTGGCGGTCATGGATTTTACACCCGACCATGAAGCACCGATGGCGGAACAGACAGCGCTGATTTCATCTTCGGTTTGCAAAAACCCACCACCGACGGGCGGTAATAGAACTGAAAGTCGATTTACAATCTCGCTGGCCGGTGTGATGGGATAACCCGATACAAATTTGCATTCCGCCGCAATAGCCCCTTCCGACAGGGCGAAATTGCCCATCATGAAATGGGTTCCGGGTGGTAATCTGTTGTCGTCGTTCTTACTCATTTTTTCTCCTTAACGGCCTCCTTTTCGATTACAATGGCCATATCCGGGCAGGATATCATGCAGTTTAAGCAGGCTGTACATTCATCCTCATTAGCAACGCAGGGGGGGACATATCCCAATTCGTTCATCTCATCAGAGGGTTCAAATACGTCTTTGGGGCAGACGAAAATACAGATCCCGCAATCTTCAACCCCTTTACATGTGTTTCGAAAAATAGTGATTCCTGACATTTTTCACATCCAAAAATTTAGTTTAGATAATTTAATTGTATCAAAAAAGGAAGCCGATTATATCAAAGAAACAGTCGTTTCACAAATCGAACCATTAAAACGTTCTCCCTAAAAAATTGCCTTCCCGTCGTCTTTTTTAAACAGATGGACCTTATCCATGTTGATCTCAAGGTCGATAT
>CAYSUA010000628.1:0-3779 GCA_964433795.1 uncultured Desulfobacteraceae bacterium
CCGGTAGGAGTTTGTTTTGACTGTCCTGAATACTGATTCCCTGGCCGGGTCTATTTTGTTTGTTCATGTCGTTTTGCGATGAAAAAGTCGGCATCCATATGATTTTTGATCCGAGTTTTCCGGCTGCCTCCACGGCGTCCGGATTAAGTCCGCCGACCTCAATATCCAGAGACAGCCCGCCGAACAGTTCGACTTCCGGAACCAGTTGATTGACAGTATAAGCAAGGGGGGTCGTATTGTAATCGTGACTTTTAAATACCACGGCTCTCAGCCCGGCGTCTCTGGCCTGGACAGCGGCTTGATAGCCATCGACACGGCGACGGCGATTGGGATCCGGTCCGATGTGAATGTGAATATCGATAGCGCCTTTCAACAGTTCTGATGCATCCATATTAAACGACTCCTTAGTACCTTAGTAATTATTTTTATGCATTTTGTGGCAAAAATACTTTATAGGGATACATTCACCATCTTCCAATGATTGAATATTTTCGATTCCAGCTTTTCCGGGTTAAGGGTTTCTTAATTTCATTTCGGGATCATATCCGCTGCATTTCTCAGGACTAGGATCTTGGCATCCCTCCCTTGTTTCTCCAACGCCATTTGAAAGGCTGAATCTAGATCCGGGGCTTTTCGTGTGAACATTCGTTTCAATGTCTGCTCATCCAAACAATCTGAAATGATGATCAGTTCAGCCCTGAGGATGCAGCGGGAATACATCCAGGCTTTGGAAGTGCCGACGTTATACGCTTCCCTTTTGAACCGTTCCATAACATCTTCAGGACAATCGGCCGTATCCATCCATTCATAGAAAAGCTCTGAACCGATGCCATCCGGACAGGCAGCCGGCAAAATAATGCTTCCTCCCTTTTTCACCACTAGCTCAGCAGTCGACATGGATTTCTGGCTCTGGTAGAGATTCCCGTCCCGGGGATGGCCTCCGGGGACGATAACCACAACATCCACGTCCTTGGGAGTTTCGGTTTCAAATATCTCTTTGCTGGCCTGTACACCCTCCAGCCATGCTTTTTCCACATCGCCTGCAACCGCACAGGTGATCTCTTTTTTCTGATTCTGCACCAGGTTTATAATAAAATCGGGTTGCGTTGCTTTGGCGGCTTCCAAGGCCGCAAGATGAAAGGGATTTCCTTCCAGCCAACCCATTGCAGGGTCCGGGGAACGAAACTTATAACTGTGATGCAGTCGAAGGGTTTCGAGGCTGGTTAAACCGGGCAGCACGCTCTTTCTTCCACCGGAAAATCCGGCCCCCTGATGCGGATGGATGGAGCCGGTTAAAATTTTAATATCCGCTTCGCAATATTCTCGATTGATAATAATGGGCACTCCCTGTGAGGTGGTGCCGAGATTGACCATGATATCCGGATCCTGGCAGTTGTGGTTGATGATCCGATAACGCGCTGCTATTTCTTTTCCGAAAAGTGAGTCAAACTCATCCTTGCGGACATCCCGATGGGTGCCGGTGGCAATGAGAATGGTAATGTCGCTGTCTTCAATACCGCATCCAGTGAGTTCTTCCATTAGGGGAGGCAGCATTTTATAAGTCACCGTGGGTCTGGAACCGTCATTTACCACAACTACTGTTTTTCTGCCCTTTTTTTGCCGAACAATCTCTTTGATCGTTTGGGTACCGATGGGATGATTCAACGCACGAAAGACTTCTTCCTTTTCATCAAGAACCCCTGGATGATAGGCTGGAAACAAGGTTCCCACATAATTCGCTTTGGGTATGCGCAAGGTTAATTCCGTCTTACCATACGGGATCTGTTCAATATGAAAATCAGTTGTCATCCGGCATTCCCCTTTCTAAATCCGATAGATCGTTGCTTCTTTACTTCTCATCATTTATCAGCTTGCTTCAGAAACTTCTTCTTTGTATGCGGAATCAATCCCCCATCCCTCATGATATCCAGCACAAAATCGGGAGTTGGCGGGAATTCATAGGTACCCGCCTTGCAGGATATTATCCCCTTTATATAATCCACGTGTATTTTTTCACCATCTTCAATAACATCCACAGCTTCCGGGCACTGAACCAGCGGCAGTCCCATATTGATCGCATTTCTGAAAAAAATTCGGCCAAAGGATTTTGCAACCACTGCACCCACGTTTGCATATTTCAGACAGGTGGCGGCCTGTTCTCGTGAACTGCCGCACCCGAAGTTTTTCCCGGCAACCATGATGTCGTTTTCCTGCACCTCGGAAGAGAATTGAGGATTTTTCCCCTCCATGGCATGTGCTGCCATATCTTGAGGCGACTGTATGGTATAGACATATTTACCGGGAAAAATCACATCGGTACTCACATCATCACCGAATTTCCAGACTCGACCCTCAACCGCCATATCGAAATCCTTTCATACTTAGTATTCACCAATTAGTATTTACCGCAAAGATCACGAAAATCAACGATCTCTCCCGCTATTGCGGCCGCAGCAACACTAGCGGGACTCGCCAGATAGACCTCAGCCTCCGCACTTCCCATGCGTCCTTTAAAGTTCCGGTTCGTGGTGCTGATACAACATTCACCGGCTGACAGGACTCCGCCGTGAGCCCCCAGACATGGGCCGCACCCGGGATTCATGATGGCAGCCCCGGCTTCAGCAAGAATCGATATATATCCTCTTTTTAACGCCTCGCGAAAGATGTTCCGTGAAGCGGGATATACCAAAAACCGCACATCTTTATGGATCTTATTACCTTTCAAAACCGCTGCAGCAGCTTCAATATCTTCAAGCCTGCCGTTGGTACAGCTACCCAGAAACGCTTGATCTATACGTATTCCTCTGACATCTGATACCGGTTTTACATTATCCACTGTATGCGGGCATGCAATCTGAGGTTCGAGATCGCTCACATCGTATACGCGTTCTGATTCGTATGCAGCATCCGGGTCGGCCCGTATAATATCGAATTCCCCTTTGGCACTGTTTTCCAGCCAGCGGATCACCTTGTTATCCGGCTCCATAAAGCTGTTTTTGGCGCCCATTTCAACACTCATATTTGAAATGGTCATTCTCCCGCTGATGGAGAGCGCCGAAAGGACATCGCCATAAAATTCAACGGATTGATACAGCGCCCCGTCCGATCCGATGTCTCCGATGATATGCAGCACAATGTCTTTTGCTGCAATACCCTCGGGCAGATTTCCGGTTACGATAATCTTTTGGCTCTCCGGAATGCGAAACCATATTTTCCCGGTGGCGAATATCACGGCCATTTCACTCCTGCCGATACCGGTGCTGAATGCGCCGAGTGCCCCATATGTCGTGGTATGGGAATCGGTTCCGACAATTATTCTTCCGGGCAGTGCGAAACCCTCTTCAGGTAGAACCTGGTGGCAAATACCGGTGTTGACGTCGTAAAAATTCTTTATTCCATAGGTTTTTACGAACTCCCGTACTGATTTATGATTGGCTGCAGACAATTCATTGGGAGCCGGCGTCATATGATCCAGGATGATCACATGGTTATCCGGGTTATAAACCCGATCTTCCCTGATATCTTTAAACTTCAGCAAAATGTCCGCCGTGTTATCATGAGACATGGCCACATCCGGTTCCACTTCCACCATCTCGCCGGCCTTGACCTCACTTCCGATTTTTTTTGAAAATATCTTTTCTACGAATGTTTGGCCCATATCGATACTCCAGGTTTCATTTTACCCTCGATTAATGGAATGCGGTTATGCACAAAGTCCAAGTTTCTTACAGGCATAGGCTTTGGAGGTGAGCCGATTCGTGCGCGTGTGACTGTCTGAG
>CAYSUA010000629.1:0-3778 GCA_964433795.1 uncultured Desulfobacteraceae bacterium
CAGTATGCGCAAAATGTGATAGATGGCTTTCAATGGCTGATCGACCAGATGTATTCAATCAGCGGAGGATTACGAATAGACGCTGGCAGCCACCCGGGATACGTAACCGGTATTGCCATGACGGCCATGGCCGCTACGAGAGCGCCTGCCAGGGTGCATACCAGCACCAATGGTGCAGTCAATAACAAGACATACGACGAAATCCTGCAGGGACTGGTGACTTATTCGGAAGCGGTACAAGTATCCTCTGGCTTTGCTTTAGGCGCATGGCATTATAGTGGTGCATATAGTGGAGGTGACAACTCGCCATGTGGGTATACGGTTCTGGGCCTTAGGTCTGCTGAGGCAGCTAATTTGCACGGATTTACCATTAGTATACAAACATCAACAAAAACCGATCTTAAGACTTGGGTAGACTATATCCAGAATGATACGTCCGGAGGCTCTGGTTACACTAGCCCAACCAGGGCAGATCCGACCGTAAATCTCCTTAAGACGGGTAATCTGTTATTCCAGGCGACATTTGCGGCTTCTGATGATGTAGATCCCGCTCTATGGTATCAGTCAAGAGTGGATGAAGCCATCCGCTTCATTCAGAACAACTGGAATGCTACCCACAGCGGTTGGTGGACGGTCGGATGGAGGACTGGTTCATCTCTGAATCTTCAGACCATGTACAACCTGATGAAGGGTTTTGCTGCCGTTGACATAGATGAGATTACGGTGAGTGGAAGCCCGATCGACTGGTTTGGAGGTGACGGTCAGTTTGCAGAAAGGCTTGTTGGAACACAACATATCAGTGGTTATTGGAGTAATTACTATGACTATGGCGGAGATCTTACCGCAACTGCCTGGGCGCTTCTCACTTTGGAGAAGCTCGCACCGCCGCCGTCCACAAGCGTTTCAATCGACCTTGCCGGCGAAATCTGCGACAATGATGCGCTTGGTGGTTATACGGTTGATGTCACGTACACCTCTCAGACTGCTAATGTAGAGGGAACCGTGGTCGTTAATAAGGACGGTATTCTGCATGATACAATTGTTTTGTATAATTTCATAGGCAGTGTAACTGTAACTTACGGTCCTTTCGATGATGCTGCAGGAATACACTCATGGACAGCTGATATGACAGTTGAGCCGCAAGGTGGCGGCACAGAATCACAAACCGATGACACAGCTTCCATAGAAGTCATTGCGGCTCCAGTGGTAGGAGACATCCCAGATCAGACCACGCCATTTACCACCTTTGATCTGGATACCTACCTGACCTACGGCGGTGCGCTTGCAGTTACCTGGTCATCTTCCGGAAATAGCTGCCTTCAAGTAGCCATAGATGGAGAAAATGTGGTCACCGTTACCAATCCAGGCGACGCTTGTGAAGATCCCGAAACCATCACATTCACTGCCAGCGTTGAAGGGGTCGAAGCTATTTGCAGTAGTAGTGACGATGCCATTTTCACTCCGAACCAACCGCCGGTGGCTGTGTGTACAGATGTAACAGCCAAATCGTCATCGGATGAATTAGATGAGAATTGTGAGGCTTCGGTAACTATAGATGATGGATCATATGATCCCGATGGGGATGAAGATATTGAATCGATTATTGAAGATCCAGCAGGTCCCTACTCCTTAGGAGAAACTGAGGTTGAGCTGACTATTACGGATAAACTCGGTGAGTCAGATACCTGCACTGGAATTGTAACGGTAATCGATGACACACCGCCGACCGTGGACTGCGGTGTGATACCGGAAGATCTGAACCTTGCCGGTTCGGAGTTGCCCAAGTCGTTTACCGCGACAGGCGATGACAACTGCTCGGTCGACGTGTCTGTGGCGTTCACGCGCTGCACGAAGATCAAAAAAGGCATAGAAGTAGAAACTGATTGTGAGGTAAGCGCCGACGGCGACACGATCACGATCACGGAGATCGGCAAGGGCAAGACGGCTTACTGGACTGCCACAGCCGTTGACGGCTCTGGCAACAGCGTGTCCGCCGAATGCTCGGCTGGCAGAGGTGCATGCAACCAAGGCGTCGGAAACGGTCCCGAGGATTGTGATCCGGGCAACAGCAACCAAGGTGACCCTGCCAACTCAAATGATGAGAATGGCGGCACCCCTGGCAACCCGGGAAAGAAGGGCGGCAAAAAATAGGTCGTCCGTAACAAATAACAATAGCTCTCATGCTCAATTGGATGTTCACCTATATGCATGAAGCAAAAAATGAAAGGGCTGGTCGCCTTGCGGCTGGCCCTCTTTTTCGTATTGTTATTAGCCAAAGTGGTTCTGGGACATTTTATAATAGTATCAGGTTTTACCTGACAATAACCTGACAGTTTTTTGACAGTTTTTCTTTTTGACACAAGGTCATCAACCCCTTTATATTACATGGCATATTTTCCTTGCTGATAATAGAATTTTCCATTCCCATGTTCACAAAATTGTAGGGCTGATACAAACGGTGGCGATTTAACTTTTAAGCTGAGAGTGAAGCAACCGAGTAGTGTTGAAATGGTTGGTGTATGGATTAATGGGGGTTGGAACTATTCCCGTCTCCTATATTCACCATTCCATAACATTCAGCCTAAATATCCAGTTAATCATTTTTTCATTAAATATGTACATAAGATCATCAAGTAACGGATCTTTGAAAATTAAAATTTCGATCTTTTTAATCAGTTAAAGCCAAACCCCGAGCGATCGGGGTACGGAAAACCACGGGTCTTCAATAACCAAGACAGCCGGGTTGCCTGAAAAGGTAGCCCGGCTTTTTTTATACTTGCCGCGCCATCTTGCCACGCCGAAGTTATAACGAAGGCGGAAGCTCGCAAGAGAAACAGCGGGTTGCATAATAAATAATTTGATCTGTTTTTATCTGCGTTAAACTGCGTCCCATTATTTCAAAAAGGGGGTACCAAACTCAAAAACATAAAAAAGGGGGAAATGATAATTACCAAAAAAAGGAGGGAAACAACAAAGGGGTTTATAATCAAAAAAGGGGGAAAATCACAAAAAGGGGGTATAATGAAACACAAAGTATTGACACTAACTGTAGTAATTCTTGGAATGATGGTTTATTCGAGCTTTCCTGCCTCTGTTTTAGCGGATACCGTTTGTACTTACCCCGTAGAAACGCAAGGGGAAATGTTAGTACACGGTTACGATGAAGGTGGAATTTTCATTCAGATATATGACTCCGATGATCTCATCGTATGGGAAGGTTGGATTGGTGTGGAGCCGGAACTCATTTCCGGGTTTGAGCCGGGTGCCTATACGCTGGTTGGCCCTGAAGACGGAAAGATTTTTGGAGCCATGGATCCCGCTGAAATATCTGCTAATATCGATAACTGAGAATTTCCAATTTTGATGAAAACAATATTAAAGGAGAAAGGGTTATGACAAAGAAATTTCTTATCGCAATAGTTTTCTTCTCATTGGTTATCGGTACAGGTAGTCAGGCTTTCGGTGAACTCAAAGTTCTAACGGTTCCTTGGGTGGCAACTGCTCCAAGTATTCCGCACGTAGCTTATAATGGGCATGCCACTACCTTCAAAGCCATTGCTCGGGGCGGCACCGGTTCTTACATTTATGAATGGGATTTTAACGGTGATGGTGTGTATGATTACTCATCAAATACCACCACAAACAGTTACAACCTTTCGGCAAAATATACGTATACCAACCAAACTTCGGACAAAACCTTCATTGCACGAATACGTGTCACAAGCGGGGAAGAAACAGCAACTGCCGAATACCCTGTTCAGGTAATGGCGAACGCTAC
>CAYSUA010000630.1:0-3775 GCA_964433795.1 uncultured Desulfobacteraceae bacterium
TTTATCTCTAAACGAGGATTCAAACTGACGCCAATAGACCAATACAGAGAAGCCTATCCGTAATTGAAAGGCTCATCGCGAAAATTTTATCGGAAGGACACTTCATTCTCTCCCATTGAATATTGCCATTAAAAGTCATCCGCCATAAAACCACAGTATTATATGGGGGCGGTTTTAACAGGAACGAATCTTCGCCGATCACCTGGCGAGTTTAGCCCGAAAGCGAACCAGTTTCAAAACGACGTCAATGGTTGGTGTGGAGACACCGACAAGCCTACCCATCTCGGCTACGGAAGCCACCAGGGCATCTATTTCCATGGGCCGACCCGCTTCCAAGTCCTGCAGCATCGATGTCTTGTGAGCGCCGACATCTGCGGCCCAACCGATTCTCTTATCCACGTCGACCGGGAAGGTTACCCCAAGTTTTGTTGCCACTGCTTGAGCCTCGATCATCATGTTTCGGATCACGGATCGTGCGTCTTCATCTCCGGTAATTTGTTCCAAGGTAGCGTGAGTCAAAACACTCACCGGGTTAAATGAGACATTTCCCCACAGCTTAAGCCAAATATCATCGCGGATCTTTTGACGGACCGGGGCTTTTAAGCCTGCGTTGCGCATGGCTTTGCTCAACGCCGTTACACGCTCTGATTTTGAACCGTCCGGCTCACCCACCATGAATCGGTTGCCATGCAGGTGCTTTACGATACCGGGTTCGACGATTTCACAGGAAGGATAGACAACGCAGCCCAGGGCCCGTTCCGGCCCAAGTGTGCGCCAGATACGTCCACCGGGGTCTGTGCTCTCCAGTTGTTGATTTTCCCACAGTCCGTCCAGCTTGTAAAAATACCACCAAAGAATACCGTTTTGTGCCGTTACAACAGCGGTATCTTGATCCAGAAGAGCGGTGATTTTGTCGACGATTGGGAATACGGAGTGTGTTTTTAATGTGATGATGACATAGTCTTGCGGTCCGGCTTCTAATGGATTATCGGTGGCTCTCACGCTGGCCACTTTCTTTTCGTCTCCGATCAAGAGAGTAAGACCGTTTTTTTGCATGGCTTCCAGGTGCGGCCCGCGCGCAATCAAAGTAACATCATATCCAGCCAGTGCCAGTTCCGCACCGAGGTAGCCGCCAATCGCCCCGGCTCCGTAAATACATATCTTCATATCTAGTCTATTCCAAATCGTTCTGTTGATTGTTGCATGTTGAACGGACTGTCCTATGGAAATCAGGCCAGACCGAGTTTCTGGGCAAGTCCGATACGCTGCAATTTTCCCGTTGATCCTTTTGGTATCGCATCAAGAAACAGGATTTTTCGCGGGACTTTGAAGTTGGCAAGCCGCTTGCTCGCAAATCCACGAATTTCAGACTCGGTTGCGGCGATCCCTTCCTTCAAAATGATGGCCGCTGCCACTTCCTCACCAAGCTTGTCATGTGGCATTGCAAATGTAACAGCTTGTATCACTGCGGGATGGTCGAGAAGGACTTCATCGACTTCACGCGGTGATATCTTCTCTCCTCCCCGATTGATTATTTCCTTAAGTCGTCCGGTTAATCGAAGATAGCCATCCGCATCCATGACACCCTGGTCACCTGTTCGAAACCAGCCACCGGTGAATTCGGTTGCATTTGCTTCAGGGTTGTTTTGGTAACCGAATGTCACATTCGGTCCACGGATGACCACCTCACCGATGCTGCCAGTGGGTAAATGCTCTCCTTGTTTATCCATAATTGATACTTCAGGCCCTGCGGCTACGCCAACGGTGCCCGGTTTGCGCGCTCTGGGAGGCAGCGGATTGCAGGCCATCTGGTGGGCAGCTTCGGTCATGCCATATGCCTCGACCACCGGAGCATCGAAGGTTTCTTCCAACGCTTTCATAACTTGTGGCGGTAAAGAAGCAGATGAGGATCGCAGAAACCGAAGTTTGGACTGCTTGATAATTTCAAGGTTGCGTGGAGCCCTGCCCAGAATGGCTTGATGCATGGTCGGCACGGCCGTGTACCAGGTGGGGTTCACCTCTTTAAGCCAGGCAAAGAACTTGAGAGCATTAAAGCCGGGGGTACAACAAACGGACGCCCCTGCGCCAAGAGAACCCAAAACAGCCGCCATCAGTCCGTGAATGTGGAACAACGGCATGATATTGAGACAACGATCACCGGAAGTCAGCGCCAGGCTTTGTTGGATGTTCCAGGCAGTAGCACAGACATTGACGTGGCTCAGCGGCACGATCTTTGGACGCGAAGTTGTCCCGGAAGTATGAAGGACCAGCGCTATGTCCTCCGGTTCCGCATAACCGCCGAGCTGCGGTTTGTCTCCGACTTTTTCTCCGTCAAGTGTAAACAATCCTGCCGTTTCCTCGCCATCGGAACTCAGCTCAGCGATGGATAACCCGATATTTTTGGCAGCACTGCGGGCAGGCGTTTCAACGCCGGCCATGACGATGAGAAGTTTTGCATTGAGGTCGGAGAGATAGAATTCAAATTCGTTTTCCTGGTAGGTAGGATTCAGGGGTGCAGTGGTCGCTCCTGCAGCTAAGGAAACAAACGCTGAAGCCATCTCCGGCCCATTCGGCAGCACGATCGCCACCGGATCATTGCGTCCAATACCGAGTTCATTCAGTTTCACGACCGTACGGTTCATGAGGGATCGTAATCCAGCATATGTGAGCGACTGACGGTCCGGTGAAGAGACGGCGGGTGCTGCATCTTTGCCGTGCTCTAAAAGTTCGATGATTGTCTTAGCTTGTGGCATCGTAATTCCTTCAGTTTCTTAAAAATTATATCCTTTGTGCCTCTGAGTCTTTGTGGCAGGTAAGTTTCAGTTCCCCCATAAATCGGGATTTACGCTCGTGGTTTATCCGTCCTCCAAGGCGGATAATCTTCAGGAGGGCACACAAGTCCGCTTCGTTCCAACCTGCCCGCATAGGTCCTTATGATTATTGATTTTACAATGTCTATTGCATTGGACCAGTATGACAAAAAGCTGGCTTTGTCAACCGGATTTATACTCGCAGCTGGATGCATAACCCCAAATAATTTATCGGATTTATTATACATTCAAACTGAAATCATTGTATATGTTTTTGTGGTTGCTTGTGTCGATCTATAAGGGGTTTATGGATTTTAATAAAACTTTGAGGTAGCAATGCTTTTGAGGGCATAAAAAGGTTAGCGGTCATTTCCATGCCGAAATTTATGAAGGCACCCAGGAAGCAGTGCAACATGGAATAGTGGAATGTTGCCTTGAGAGATGAACGTCCAACATCGAATGAAAAAACAAACCCCCGATACCGAACATTCAACGACTATTTCTGTTTCTTTTCAGCCGTTTTGATACTCGTAACGAAAATCTTAATTAATTCTTCTGTTTCCTCTAAATACTCGAGCAACCTTTCTTCCAGATCATATGTCTGTTTCTTCATCTTTTCCCATTCAACGTTCGATGTTGGACGTTCGATGTTCGATGTTCATTTTTTCAGTACCTACTGATCAAAAATAACTTAGTGTTTATCCCCCTTCTCCTCCGGCTCTAAGTAGGGCAGGTCCTCCCCCCGGATATCCTGGGTCCGCTCCTTTTCCCCATCCATAATCAAAGCGTTTCCTAACAGTTCGTGAACCCCGGTTACATCTACTTCGGGGGCCCAGTACTCCATAAGTGTAGGGAAGGCGGCCCGGTCTATGGCACAGATGCAGGCCAACATATTTACACCGTGCTTTTCCCGGACATGGCGGACCGCATTGGCACGGGCAAAACCGCCCCGCATCCGCAATTCC
>CAYSUA010000631.1:0-3766 GCA_964433795.1 uncultured Desulfobacteraceae bacterium
AGGGTGCCATTGATCAGGTTGGGACCCCTACAGAAATATACCGCGAGCCGAAAACGCTGTTTGTAGCAGATTTCATCGGTACTATGAATCATGTAAATGGCCATGCCGCAACGCCTGAATCGGTCAGTCTCGGATCACTCGAGCTGGCGTGCCGTAAGCACGATTTGGCGCCCGGGAAACGCGCTGTTATCTCCATACGTCCCGAGGATATTATTCCCAGCGATGAAATTGCGGCCACTGCTGCTCAAACAGGCAATAGATTCAATGTCACGGTCAAGGAAATGGAATTTCTAGGCTCGTTCTGGCGTATTCATTTGTGTGACGAGCAACTGGGTGATTCTCAACTGATCATCGATCTGTCAGTCAATGCCGTCATCCGAATGAACACATCCGTCGGCAAAAAAATGTCCATAGAACTGCCATCAGATCGACTCATGGTTTTCGACACTGCCACTAACTAATACGATGACCAGTATTACCTCTAATATAGAAATGTCCCCTGCACCGATCATTCGCCCAAAAACAAGTAAAGATGACCGGTTGATGGCAGGGTTTATGATTGTCATCGCACTCTACCTTTTTATCGCACTGGCCTTTCCTCTTTATGCGATGCTGTCAAAATCCTTCACAACGGCTGCCTTTGATCTGAATAAATTTGAATTTCAAGTCAATAAAGGCGATGGCTGGAGTGAGACGATTTCCGCTTTCCAAATCAATGAAACCCTGAAACTTCTCAAACCTGAAGAGCTGATGACCAGTTCGGACGGGCGTTTGTACGCGACCACCTTTTTCCCTGATTTCAGTTTCCGCAGCAAGACCGAATATCGCCTCCGCCAACTGGACAAAAACGGATCGTTTCTAGAGGGATCGACACGTATAGCAGATACCGACTGGCACACCTATAAAGCGAACAAGTTCAGACGCATCGTCTTTCGTCCTTCCAAGTCCACCGGATTGGATAACTACATCACTTATTTTTCCACTCCCGCGCTTTTTCGTTCCATTCAAAATTCGTTTTTCATTTCGATACTGACCACACTGATTACCGTAAGCATCGCATTTGGATTTGCCTATGCGCTGAATCGAAGCACCATGCGGTTCAAGGGGCTTTTTCGGATCATTGCCATGATACCGATCCTTGTCCCTTCCTTGTTGCCTGGAATCGCGCTGGTCTATCTGTTTGGGAATCAGGGTTTGATCAAGGGGTTGTTGTTCGGCAATGAAATTTACGGCCCCATAGGAATTGTGATAGGATCAATCTTTTTTACATTCCCTCACGCGCTGATCATCATCACCACTGCCCTGGCCATTGCCGATGCGCGCCTCTATGAAGCAGCCATTTCCCTGCGTGCCAGCGCCTGGAAAACATTCTGGACTGTGACCATCCCTGGTGCACGTTACGGATTAATTTCGGCATCCATTGTGGTTTTTAATCTGGTGATTACCGATTTCGGATTACCCAAAGTGATCGGGGGGCAATACAACATGCTGGCCGTGGACATCTACAAACAAGTCATCGGCCAACAGAATTTCGAAATGGGAGCCGTTGTGTCTATGGTTTTGCTGGTCCCGGCAATGATGGCGTTTGTCCTCGATCGCTACGTGCAAAAAAAACAGGTCGCGCAGATTTCTTCCAGCTCAGTACCCTATGAACCCAAGCCAAATCGGAAATTTGATACGATTTGTTTGTCGTATTGCAGCATGGTGGCCTTTTTCATCCTGAGCCTGATCATCATTTGTCAATATGCAGCACTAGTCAAACTCTGGCCCTACAATTTAACTCTCGGTTTGGGAAATTACAATTTCAATGTGATGGATGGAGGCGGATGGGCTTCCTATGGTAATTCCATCCGAATGGCATTGTTAACCGCTTTCGTCGGAACAATAGTTGTGTTTTCCGGGTCCTATATGGTTGAAAAAATAAATGGGTTTCTACCCATCAGGAGCGGTTTCCAGTTTCTGGCCATGATGCCAATGGCAATTCCGGGAATGGTCTTAGGCCTGGCCTATATCTTTTTTTTCAACGATCCGGCAAACCCGCTCAATCCAATATATGGCACCATGGTGATTCTGGTTGTCTGCACTGTCACTCACTTTTATACCGTCTCCCACCTCACTGCCGTAACCGCATTAAAACAGATGGATCGGGAATTTGAGGCGGTCGCCTCCTCGCTCAAACAACCGTTTTACAAGCTCGTGGCCAAAGTCACCGTGCCGGTCTGTATGCCCGCCATTCTGGATGTCTCGATCTACTTGTTTGTCAACGCGATGACCACTGTCTCTGCTGTGATTTTTCTCTACTCTCCGGACACCGCCCTCGCCTCGGTGGCGGTGATGAATATGGACGATGCCGGTGACGTCGCACCCGCAGCGGCTATGGGGATGATGATTTTTTATACCAATGTCGCGGCACGTTTGGTCCACCTTTTTGTGACTCGAAATCTGACGAAGCGCACGCAGGCCTGGCGAACACGGTAGATAGACTTCGGATTCCCCATTCATTTTTCTATAAATCGGACTTACGGTCGGAAGTATAAATTCTTTAGCGCCATAAAAATGATCAGACCGGACTACCTGGGAGTGATGGTATGGGGGGAAAACCTGGTGTCGCTTTTTTCGATATGGATCATACGATTATCGGAATCGATTGCAGTGTCTCATGGAAAAATTTTCTTGTGGATCGTGGGCTGGCTCCCGAAGGTGACAGGGCCAAAGCCGATTACTACTGGAAGCTGTACTGCCTGGGGAATACTCCGGTCGATGAATTCATCGAATTTCAATACAGGGAATTTTCAGGGAATACGGTTGATGAGATGCGAAGCCTTGCTCGTTGCCATTTCGAAGAACGCATCCGGCCATACATCTATCGTGGCGCGCAAGAGAAGATAAGAGAGTTTTCCAGGAAGGGAATTCCCACCGCCCTGGTCACAGGAACAAATCGATATATCGCCGAACCGATTGCAGAAGCTATGGAGATAACCACTTTGCTTCCCACTGAACCTGAAATAGTGGACGGAAAGTTTACCGGCGGGTATATACCTCCTTTCCTGTTAAAAGAAGGGAAAATCACAAGGGCCGAGTCCCACAGCCGCGAGCTCGGCGTTCTTCTCGATCAGGCTTCCTTTTTCGGTGACAGCGTGAACGATATTGAGCTGCTCACAAAAGTCGGCCACCCAGTGGTCGTAAACCCCGGTGAAAAGTTACTCGCCGTAGCAGAAGAAAATTCCTGGCCGGTTGAGAGATGGGCTGTGTGAGCCGTCGCGGTCATGCCAATTTGTAATAACGCTTAACCAAGACCGGGTAATTTTTTAAATGCAGAACAGCCGGTTTTGATTAATGAAGCCCCTTTTCTTTTTACGATTATTTAGGCGCTTAACAACAGGCTCAATTCTTTTATATTCTCTATTGTCTCCAACTTCTCTAAAATTTCGATCACTCTCTGTAACCTTTCTTTTTCCACACCGTCGATCAACAAGGACATAAATTTCTCCTTGAGTTCATCAACGGTAAAAGGATCATTCGGGTCACCTTTCGGATAATCGCCTCTTTCAGACAAATTCCGTCCGTCTTGAGTTTCAACCGTGACGATCGATCCCCATTTTTCCGGATAGCTACGAGTGAGTTCCGGATCGACAATATATTCGACTCTCTTTGACAATTCTATGACTTCCGGATCCTTGTAGCGTTCCTGCAGGTATTGTTCCACTCTTATTTTTCTATCGAACGCCGCCATGGATAACACCAACTGTGCATTATGGGTCGGTAG
>CAYSUA010000632.1:0-3754 GCA_964433795.1 uncultured Desulfobacteraceae bacterium
ACAGGGAGAAGGAAGCTTTGTCCGTTCTTCAATCAGCAATAATCTGAAAGCGCCGTTGGAAGTCATTATAGGGGAACAGGCCGAACGGGTTTTTGAATTTCTCGAGATTCGAAAGCTTTTTGAAGGTTGGTGTGCTGAAAAAGCTGCGACAGAAGCAAACGATGAAGATCTGAAGAAAATAAAAGACATTTTGGACAGAATGAAAAAACTCAAGACAACCGATAAACAGTGGGAAGAAACAGATTTGGAGTTTCATTTCTCCATTGTCTCTGCTGCAAACCATGTAATTGCCATCCATATGATGGAAGCATTGAAGGTAAATTTCACGACCTTCTTCGATTTCAGACAAATCCTCGAAAAGATCGATAAAAAAGAGCTTCTGTGGCAGCACCACTACGATATTTATGAGGCCATTAAACAAAGAAAACCGCAGTTGGCCAAACAGAAATTGGTGGACCATCTGAATTTTATGGAGGCAACAATCAGAGAAAGCTGGAAGAAGAAAAAATTTAGATTGAGTGATCAGCATTAAGAATCTTCATAGGAGGCAGTGATTATGAGACTTCAAAATAAAACAGCACTAATTACCGGCGGGGGAAGAGGAATCGGTGCCACCACCGCATTTCTTTTCGCCCAAGAAGGGGCAAACGTCGGGATCGTCGACTTAAAGGAAGAACATATCAGCAGTTTCTCAGCAAAAGCAAAAGACAAAGGTTTCGACATTAAAACCTATAAGGGAGACGTCTCGGATAAAGCCCAGGTGGATCGGTTCATAGATACATTTGTAAAAGATTTCGGGGAAATCGATATCCTCGTGAACAATGCAGGCGTCGTGATTCCCCGCCCGTTTTTGGAAAAAACCGTGGAGGAGTGGGAGATAACGCTAAAAGTCAATCTGATCGGCACCTTCCTCTGCGCCCAGGCGGCTGCCCGATACATGCTGGAACAAAAAAGCGGTAAGATCGTGAACATCTCTTCAATTCGCGGGTTTGAGCATTGCGGACGTGAAGCGATTATGGACTACAGTGCGGCAAAAATCGGGGTTATCAGTTTGACCAAAAACCTTGCCAAAGCACTGGCGCCGAACATCAATGTCAACGCGGTAGCCCCCGGCCACACCAAAACCGAGATGACCGATCCCCTGCCGGATGAAGTCAAGCAGAACATGATCGAGGGTTCCTACCTCAAACGGATGGCCGAACCTAAAGACATCGCCAATGCTATTCTATATCTGGCCTCGGATGACGCTGCTTTTGTAACCGGTCAGGTTCTGCTAGTCGACGGCGGGTTCAGTCTGAAAAGAACATGATAGAATTATACGGATTCACGCAGATAGACGCAGATATCGGTCTATTATAACATTTGATGTGACAGTCCTCTGTAGGCTGTTCACAAGGAATCATAAAGCATAATCCCTTGGGATCATGCAACATGCGATGATGTAATATAACATGTGCGAAAATGGGTTGAAAAATCCGGTTGAACCGGATAATTTGATCGAGATCAAACATACGTATCGAAAGCAATGCTTTCAGTCCCCTTGAATTCTTTCAACTTCTAGAAGATATATTGACTCGGATAATCAATTCTCCAGAGCCCGTTTAAGAATCATTCCTAAAAAGCCAACCTCCACATATTGTGGTCCGATCATTTTCATTTTGAGAATTCGTCCCTGATCCAAATTCCGAATATGTGATGGATATCTGGTATTTTGGCACCGTCTGATTTTTACGGAAGATGGCGAGGCAAGTAAATGTTTGAAAAGAATTACCATGGATTCGAAGTTATCAATTTCTGGGACGAAACCAGGACGACTGCACATCCGGAAAGACCTCTGCCCGTTTGCTTTATAAAATTTCCGAATGACTCTTGACAACAGATAAATATCATGGTACCAATGTACCTAAATAACATATTTGAGGTCAAGTCATGAATATTTTCCTGAATCGAAATATGTCAATTCTATTGAGCGGACAATTGGTCTCCCAGGTTGGCGATAAGTTATACATGCTGGCACTTTCATTTTGGGTCTTGGAAACCACCGAGTCACCGGCCATGATGGGGCTTGTTCTGGCTTGCAACCTGATTCCGTCTCTGCTTTTGGGTTTCTTCAGTGGTGTCTTTATTGATCGGTACAATAAGAAGACCATCATTGTACTCACCGATATCATACGGGGCGCCATAATTCTCACCCTAACGCTTTTCTACCTCCGGAACGCCTTGAACATGACACTGATTTTAACAGGCCAGATCTTGCTATCCGTAAATTCAGCCTTTTTCGATCCGGCTATTCCGTCATTGATTCCCCAAATCGTTGAAAAGGAAAAACTCTCCCGGGCCAATTCCATGACCCAGTTTATCCGGGGAATTTCCTCCATTGTCGGACCGGTCCTGGGCGGCATGGCCGTGGCCGGGTTCGGTTACACTCCGGTTTTTTTCTTTAACGCTCTTTCCTTTTTCATATCCGCTTTTTTTGAATCGCTCATGACTATTGATGGACTGGACGATTGTGAGCGTCGGAAGAAGTCCCGCATCCGTCAGGATTTAGCGGAAGGATTTTGTTATATGAGCCGCAACACTGGATTTTTAATCATTTTATTCATGGTGGCGGCCATCCATTTTTTTGTTGGTTCCATTGAGGTGATCATACCGGTCCTGTCCACCAAACTGATTGGTCACGGAGCGCGTAACATTGGGTTGATTCAGGCGGCCTTTGGAGGTGGAATGATGTGCATGGCACTGATTGTAGGCCTTATTTCTTTGAAAAATCGGGAGGCTCGATATTTATTCGGCAGTGTGTTCTGCGTGGGTATCATATTCGTTCTGATATCCCTGCTCAAGAAAAGCGACTGTTTGTCCGTCTTTTCATACCTGCCTCTATTCTTATCATGGGGCGTTTTTATCATGGTGGCCGGAACGTCCTTTCAAACCATTATCCAGAAAAAAACATCGGAGAGGATGAGAGGCCGAGTGTTCGGTGTGGTCACTTCGGTGGGCAACGGCTCTATTCCCCTTGCCATGATTATCTATGGGAATCTCATGGGCCGATTTTCAATTTCAGATTTACTTCTTGTGACCGGCATCATATTATTGCCGCTGAGCTTGTTCTCATACATAAAATATAGGAGGATCGCCGATGACGGCCCAAAAGAAGTCAGAGAATCAGAAGCCTGTACTGGTTGAGCGGATCCAGACTGGTGTCAGGATTGAAAAGCGGATCCTTAAGGTCTTAAAAGGAGTGGCTGAATACCTGGAAATATCACTGGGAGATTTGATCGAAGGAATTGTACTTCATGCCTTTGACGGTAAAGCGCCATTTAGTGAGAAGACCTGCCGAAAAATCATGGTATTGAAAAATGTATACGGACTGGACCTGGATCATACAAACAGCCATAAATTGAAAGAACAATAACTCATATGCGCTGCGTGGTGTCGTATGCGTGCATCCGTCATCAAGGTGATGGTTCTGCTTAAACCACCGGGTGTGTTTATCAGCCTCTTCACGCTCAATCGCCCGAAGAAAGCGCTATGAATAACCAATTTTGGTACTGGTAAAGATGTGCCAGAAAGAGCCCAAATCAGATCCGGTAACAGCAAGTTCTTTTGAGGAACGCTAGATTTTTATCGACTAAATATCTGCTATTTACCTCAATCTTCACTCTTTTCCGGATATGCTCTGAATTTATGCAAACGGTACGATAAGTTAATCCGGGGAAAGTCAAGAGAAAAATTTAGGTCAAAAAATAAGCGCTTT
>CAYSUA010000633.1:0-3752 GCA_964433795.1 uncultured Desulfobacteraceae bacterium
TTTTCCGTCTGGTGAGTTCGTCGTTAACTGCCTCAACCAAAAAGCTTGAATTGAAGTTATGAAATATACCGTTTCGGACCTACGGCTTATGAGGCAAATGGTTTTGTCTGCTAATGCAAAAGATTGGAAATTCTTTTCAGAGCTTCTGCATAAAAGGCAACCCCATTTTTGCAACATAATCGATGAGGTAGGTGAAGATCCCCGCTGTTATGATGCCTATCAATTTTGCACTCAGTTTTGTGCGGTTGCTCTTGAACATGCAGAGAGAATTACACCTGAACAACTGCCTATCTATTCCAAATACGTATATCAAGATTTAGCAGGCTTGATAGCAAGGGGTCAAGAAAGGCAGATAGGCAAACGAGCGGCCAGTTTTCCAAATCGGATACGGCGATACGTGCTTTCCCGTAGCAATTTTGACGAAGACGACACACAATGGCTGTGCACAACAATATCCGCGTTTCTTGTGAAAATTGAGAAATCACTATGTGGCTGCAAATAGACAAAGACCAGTTAACCACCGGGTGAACTTGACGCCGGGAAAGCTGCGATAAAATTTACTATCCGGGCGGCTAAAGTTACCCGGAAACGTTGGTCATCAAAAAGATTGACAATTTAATATCGATAACGATATCGTATAACATAACATTATCGATGGAGGGAAAGAAATGCAAACGGTTACTGTATCACCAAAATATCAAGTCGTAATACCGAGGGCAATAAGGCAGGCATTGCATCTTCGTCCGGGTCAAAAAATGCAGGTTGTAGAATATGAGGGTCGAATCGAATTTATACCTGAGCGAGATATTACAGAGCTTCGCGGATTCCTCAAAGGCATAAATACTGAATTCAAACGCGAGGAAGATAGATTATGAATATCGTCGATTCTTCTGGTTGGCTTGCATACTTTGCTGACGAGCCAAATGCTAAGCATTTCCTAAATCCTTTGAAAGATACAGCTTCGCTCGTTGTTCCAACAATAACGGTATATGAAGTTTTTAAGGTTGCACTCCGAGAGTCAAGCGAGAATGAAGCACTTCAAGTTACCGCGGCTATGCAAAAAGGAACTGTTATAGATCTTACGGTCCAGTTGGCTATTGCTGCCTCAAAATTAAGTATCGAAAATGGTCTTCCAATGGCGGATAGTATTATTCTCGCAACATCCAAAGCATATGATGCAATACTCTGGACTCAAGATTCAGATTTTAAGAATATGGCTGGAGTGAAGTACTTCCCTAAAAAGTAATGGCCAACCGTCACTGCCCCGACCCTCAACGGCGACTCCGTTTCGGGTGTGTGAGTTTATCGTTATTTATGTGAACGGGGAGATCTTGGGTGCGTTGTTTACTAATTGTACTTATTCTCTTTGATTTCCCTTGCCGTAATTTGTTCACCGTTCACCGAAAAGGATTCCCGCTAAGATTTTTTTGACTTCTTCCCGTATGATGCTTGCCTGTTTAATGACGTGCATTCAACAACGTTGAAATTCAATAGGGTCCCGCAGTTATTATTTATAAAATTTTGGTGGAATTTTTTCCCTGTTCGGGCTATGAAACCCTTTTTCACCAAACAGAAAAGAAATAAGATCGGCAATGCGGCAATCCATATTATACATGGCCCCCATGAAGGGGCTTACAGATCATATATTCAGGAATACATTTGCGGAGCATTTTGGCGGGTTCGATCTGGCGGTCGCCCCATTTATTTCCAGCAAAAGAGATCGCATCTTCAAGAGAAAGTATGTCAAAGACCTCCTTCCTGAAAATAACACCCGGCTGCCGGTTATCCCGCAGATCATGAGCAAAACAGCCGAAGATTTTGCTGTCCTTGCCGACTATCTGTATGATCTGGGGCATGAAACCGTTAACTGGAATCTGGGATGTCCCTCTCCCATGGTGGCCAAAAAAAAACGGGGCTCCGGAATGCTGCCCCATACCGATAGGATCCACGCGTTTCTCGATAAAGTTATTCCCGGGATCAAGGGAGCGCTTTCCATAAAAATCAGACTCGGATGGCGCAGTACGGACGATATTTTCAGACTGGCGCCGGTTTTGAACCAATACCCCTTAGAAGAGCTGATCATTCATCCCAGAACCGGTATACAGCGTTATGACGGAGAGATCGACCTTGAGGCGTTCGGGCGGTGTGTTTCAACAATCAACCACCCGATTGTCTACAACGGCGATATCCGAACACCGGAAGATTTCAAGAGACTGACCCGGAGGTTTCAAGGCGTGAGCCGGTGGATGATCGGCCGCTGGTGTCTGGCCGACCCATTTCTGCCGTTTATCATCAAAACAGGGAAAGATGACGTCCAGGACAAAATCGAAAAGATGAAACAATTTCATGAAGCACTGTTTGACGCTTACAGCTCTGTTTTGCAAGGTCCGTCCCATGTTTTAAACAAGATGAAGGGGCTCTGGCGTTACTTTTCATTACCGTTTAAAGACTGTAAAAAAGCCATGAAAAAGATCAAAAAATCCCGCCGGCCGGATCAGTACCTGGATCTGGTAAATCTGTTCTTTGAGACAGACGCACAATTGCTGTAAAAAATGCGCGAAAGACTACCGTCCCTCTATTTTTCCGTTTTCAGTCAAAACCCGTATAATTCTGCCGGATTGTCGACCAAAATACGTGTTCGCGTTGCTTCGTCGTCCACCCAGTCGAGTAGTAAATCCATTAAATCCGCTTCATCCGGCGGATTTTTCTGACCCGGATGCGGCCAGTTACTGGCCCAAAGCATGCGCTCGGGCGCGGCCTTGACCAGGGCTCTAGCTTCGAGCGCAACGTCTTGCCAATCCGGCGGACCCGATTCGGATGATTCATAGGGCGCCGACAGCTTTACCCAGCATCGGCCGGTGTCCAGGAATCCCAGCAGCACCTTAAATGCCGGATCGTCGATGGGCACGGGTCCCATGAATCGTCAGACATGGTCCACGACAAGTACGCCGGGCAAACGTTTCAGCATCGCCTCTCTTTCCGGGAATTCGCGGCCGTTCATTTGCAACTGGACATGCCAGCCGAAATGGTGAACTCTGGCTGCCATGGTTTCCAGGATATCCCACGACACGGCGCCGCCGGGAAGCATATGGAAGCGGATTCCGCACACTCCCAACCGGGTCAAACGATCCAACTCTTCGTCTGTTATCGAAGTATCCGCCACCATTACACCCCGGGCGTTTGCGCCGAAAGCACTCATCGCCTCCAACTGGCAGGAATTGTCTGTGCCGTATGTGGTCGGCTGCACGATGACCACACGGTTCAATCCGAGCCGTTTTTGGATCTGTCTGTATTCATTCACCCATGCGTCGGGCGGCGTTCCCAGTGCTGTGGGTGCGGTTGGAAACTTCGCATTGTAGAAATGTATGTGGGTATCACAAGCCCCTTTTGGTACGGCCAGCCCGGGGGTGTTCCTACCGGTTCTCGATAAAGACATCTTGATTCCTCCTTTTTTGTAAATAACAATTGTTTCCGAAATTATCGATACCAGCTTAAAAACAATTCGGGATGGGCCGAGAGCGTCTCTCCATGTTAATGTCGCGGTATCATCTGACATTTTTTTGCATAATCATAATCAATTTACTTTTTTCCCAGAGTTACGGTTTCATTTACAATAAGTTGTCACCAAAAACCTTTTTCAGGAGACCGGTTGGTTTGTCAATATTTAATATTCAAGATGTACTCCTCATGTCTTTTCCTGTTAAAGGTTTCCCTTGCTATCAGCGGTCATTAGCCGGGAGCGATTTCATAGT
>CAYSUA010000634.1:0-3751 GCA_964433795.1 uncultured Desulfobacteraceae bacterium
TCAGCGAAATAGCTCGCTATGCCTGTGGTTGAAAATTCGTTCGGGCCTTGCCAGGAACCAAAATCTACCATTTCTGGATGGACACTAGTTAGTATGAGTCGTGTGAAATGGACATGATCTCAAGCGGGTTGAACATGGCAGAAAGCGAATATGATGTCAAGAATAGGGAAGTCGCAATTGGGTACATTGACTTAATTTTCAATTTGACATAGCGTTAGGCGCTTGGTGATTCAAACTCGACAAAATGTAGTCGATTGTTAAATGAGATTCTGTTTTTATGAAAAAAAACTGGAAACTTGAAACTGGATAAGAACACACCTTCCCCAAGTTTCAAGTTTCGAGTATCATTCATTGAAGGAAAACGACGGGAGAACATACATTATGAATAAGAGAATAATCATAGGCCTCGCGCTGATCGTCTTTCTATTGCTTTTACTCTGGACCGGGGCTTCATTCTATCCCGATTGGTTATGGTTCATAAACTTGGGTTACTCGCCTGTTTTCTGGAAAATGGTTCTGAGTAAATTTGGGCTTGGATCGGTGGTTTGGTTGGTATTTATATTTATTATGATCCTCAATCTATTTATCGCCAATCGCCTCAAACCGTTAAAAACACAGGAAACATCTTTCAAATCTGAGGTTGGTGCCCCTTTTCAGCTATCTCTTTCAGGCAGGGCCATCAATAACCTCATTGTCCTATTTTTTCTGGTTGCCAGTTTTCTAGTCGCCACAAGGGGTGCCTACCGCTGGGATATGGTCCTGCTTTATTTAAACCAGCAGCCCTTTGGCAGCACAGACCCGGTTTTTAACAAAGACATCGGTTTTTATGTCTTTTCTCTCCCTTTTTACTTATTCGTGCAAAAAGGGTTGTTGATCTTTTTCATTATTGCCGGAGTGGTTACTGTCTGGTGGTATCTGAAAGAAAAAATACTCTCCATCATCGATGAATTGAGCCAAGCCCAGGGCCAACCGGTCTCTTTTCCGAAGGTAAATATTCCCCCAGTGGCCAGAAAACACTTTCTTGCCATCGGCGCCGGTATCGTGCTTCTCTTTGCCTGGGGTTTTCACCTTAAAGTATTTGGACTCCTCTATTCCACAGCGGGTGCGGCTTTCGGCGCCGGCTATACCGATGTGCATGTCAAAGTCCTGGGTTATCGGATCCTGATCTTTGCATCTCTTGGACTGGCCGTGGTCCTTTTTCTCGATATCTTTAAACCCAGGAATAAATTAATCGGGGCAAGTGCGGTCGTCTGGGTGGTGGCTATCGTTTTGTTTTGGAGTGTCCTCCCGACAATAGTTCAAAAATTTCTGGTCAAGCCCAATGAATTAACAAAAGAGTCTACCTACATTTCTTACAACATCGATAATACCCGAAAAGCCTATAATCTGGATAAGATAAAAGAGATCGATTTTCAGGTAAGCGGAAAAATCGGGGCAGCGGACCTTAAGGAAAACAACGCAACGATACAAAACATAAGAATATGGGATGAACGCCCATTGCTGCAAACGTATCGGCAGATTCAATCCATAAGGCTATATTATGATTTTGTTAATGTGGATGTGGATCGTTATATGATCAACAATCAATATCGGCAGGTCATGCTGGCTGCCCGTGAGCTTGCCGTTAATCAACTTCCCCCCCAGGCAAAAACGTGGGTCAACAGGCATCTGATTTATACCCACGGTTACGGCATTGCAGCCAACTCGGTCAATGAAGTGACCAAGGAAGGGCTTCCCCGCCTCCTGGTCAAGGATCTGCCGCCGACCTTCGAGGCCGACATGAAGATAGAGCGTCCGGAGATTTATTATGGAGAAAAGGCGGATGAATATGTCCTGGTAAAGACCAAGGCCAAGGAATTTGATTACCCGAAGGGGGACAAAAACGTCTATGCAACTTATGAGGGAAAGGGAGGGGTCCCCATAAAGTCTTTTATAAAAAGAGTGTTGTTTGCCTTTGAGTTTTTAGATCCACAGATACTCTTTACGAATTACTTGGGTCCGGAGAGCCGCATCATGTACAACCGCCGGATTGATTGGCGGGTCCGGGCCATTGCACCGTTTTTGGACTATGACGGGGACCCTTACATGGTTGTTTCCGGCGGGAGACTTTTCTGGATTCAGGATGCCTACACCACCTCAAATATGTATCCTTACTCTCGCCGCTCTTATAAACGGTTTAACAACAAAGCGCTCAATTACATCAGGAATTCAGTGAAGGTGATTATTGATGCCTATAATGGAGATGTATCGTTTTATATGATTGATAAAAAAGATCCTATCATTAAAACCTATGCGACTATTTTTCCGGATCTGTTCAGACCTTTCGAGGAGATGCCGGAGGATTTAAAAAGACACATCCGTTACCCCAGGGATCTTTTCGATATTCAGGTGGCTACGTACCGAACCTATCATATGGAAGATGTGCAAGTCTTCTACAATCAGGAGGATCTCTGGGAAATTCCCGACGAGCTTTATGGTGATAGCCGGCAGAGTATGAAACCTTATTATATCATTGCAAAACTTCCCGAAACGAACAAAGAGGAATTTCTCCTGATGCTGCCGTTTACGCCTTCCAAGAAGGATAACATGATCGGCTGGCTGGCGGCCAGAAGCGATTTGCCCAATTACGGAAATTTGATGGTCTACAAATTACCCAAGGAGAAACTGGTCTATGGACCCATGCAGATTGAGGCTCGGGTCGACCAACAAACAGAAATTTCCCGGGAATTGAGCCTGTGGGGACAGAGAGGTTCCAGGGTCATCAGAGGAAATCTTCTGGCCATCCCGCTCGGCGACTCATTTGTTTATGTGGAACCGGTCTACCTGGAAGCAAAGCAGGAGGAAAAAGAGCTGTCCCCGGCCGCCCAATCTCAACCAAAGGGTCCCGGAAAACCCGGGGGCAAAGGGCCCGGAGCCGCTTCGGTTCAAGACAAGACAAGGGCCGCATCCCTCCCGGAATTAAAAAGAGTGATTGTCGCTGTCGGCAATCGGATTGTCATGGAGGAAAATCTCAACAATGCGCTATACGCGGTATTGGGAACGGTAATGCCTCCTAAAGAAACCGGTTCACTTGTTGAGGCGCCGGCAACGACGGTACTGGGTGCGGATAAACTTGGGAAGAGTGCATTGGAACAGTATAGAAAAGCCGAAGAACTCCTGCGTCAGGGTAATTGGGCCGAGTTCGGAAAAGCCCTGGAAGAATTGGAAAAGACTTTGATAGAGATATCTGCAGCAAGAGAAGGGGCGAAGTAGGACACTCAGTGGGTGATATTCAGTAAGAAGAATCATCATAAATGATTGACTCTTATCTATTTGCCGGTCTGGCTTCGGCATGCTTCGGTGTGGCCATCGCACTCACGAAATTCGGCCTTCAGGACATGCATCCCATGGCCGGGGCACTGGTTAGTATACCCACGGCCACAGTATTGTTCTGGTGCTTTGCGCCGATGATGCTCGAAAAGGTTGATTGGGTGTTACCCGCTTTGGGGATTTTCGCTGTTGTGGGATTGTTTTACCCGGCCATGGTTACCTTATTGGTATACGAGGCCAATCTGCGCATGGGCCCTACGGTTGCAGCTACGATCTCTTCCATCACCCCACTGTTCGCCATCATCGGGGCGATCCTTTTCCTGAAAGAAACACTCACGCCACTTATTCTCTTAGGTACCACAGGGGTTGTGGCGGGATTAATGTTGATTTCTTGGAACCGGACAAATCACCGGCAAGCCTGGCCGAAAATCGCTGTTCTTTT
>CAYSUA010000635.1:0-3746 GCA_964433795.1 uncultured Desulfobacteraceae bacterium
CAATCCTTCGTGGTGCATGAAGCGTATCGGGCGAGGCAGCTCACAGGGATCGGATCTTCCATAACCGAGCCGGCTGTATACCATCGCCCCGCAACCGGTGGCTTCTGCAAGTTTGGCCGGAAAATCCCGCCACATTTCGACACATCCCAGCCCTTCATGCAGAAACACAAGGGTCGGTGCCTCTTCCGGCGTTGGGCCGTGCCACAATAATTCTAAACGACTGCCGAAAACTTCAAGATATTCCAAATCAAACACCTTCCAAGAACCTAGGTTCAGCGTTCAGCGTTCAGTGTTCAGGGTTCAGGGTTGAATATGCCTAACCAGCTTTTCTTAACAGGTTTTGTTCCGGGTGAAAAGGAAGATGAGACTTGACATTTTTTGGGAATTGTTCGTAATTATTTCCAACGGTTTTCCCTTCCTCACTTTTGAACAGGAAAATTCAACCATTAACAGAACGTAACCGTTCAAGGGTGAATCCTGGTCGCCTACGGCGCCGCCAAAAGCGGGTGAACCCTGAACCTATGAACACATACAACATAACAAACAGGATGATTATATGAATCTTGCTGAAAAAATATTGGCTGCGCATGCCGGGAAGAAATCGGTGGAACCGGGTCAATTTCTCAACGTCAAGGTTGATCTTGTGATGACGACTGATGCCACCGCTCTGATTTCGGTTCAGCAGTTTCAAAAAATGGGCGGCCGAAAGGTTTTTGATCCGCAGAAAGTGGTCTTCATTATGGATCATTTCACTCCCTGCCGGAACATCGAGTCAGCTGAGGTGGTGAAACAACTCCGGACTTTTGCAAGGGAGCAGGGGCTGGTCTGGTATGAAGTGGGAAGAGCCGGCATTTGCCATACGCTTCTACCGGATGAAGGCCTGGTACTGCCGGGAGACATACTGGTCGGGGGGGATTCTCATACCACAACAGCAGGTGCTGTCGGGGCATTTGCAACCGGTATGGGCTCAACAGATATTGCAGCCGCCATGGCCACCGGTGATACCTGGATGTTGGTGCCGCACTCCATAAAATTCAACTATCATGGACGGCTGAAAAAATGGGTGGGAGGTAAAGACTTAATTCTCCATACCATAGCCGAGATCGGTGTTGATGGTGCATCATATGCCGCCATGGAGTTTGGCGGGGAAGTGATTGATGGATTACCACTCGAGGGCCGGTTTACCATGGCCAACATGGCTATCGAAGCCGGGGGTAAAGCCGGTCTTTTTAATGTGGATGAAAAAACCCTTCAATTTGTGGAGGAGCGGGCGAAAAGGGCCTTTACGGTTTACCGGTCCGATCCGGATGCCGTCTATGAAAAAACCTATGACTTCGATGTGTCCGATCTCGAACCTCAGGTTGCCCTGCCGCATTCGCCGGCCAACACCCGGCCGGTGGCGGACGTCGGAAACATAGCGATCGATCAAGCCGTAATAGGCTCCTGCACCAACGGCCGGCTGGGAGATCTCAGAGAGGCGGCCCGAATCCTGGATGGAAAAAAGATCCATCCCCATGTCCGATGCGTCGTGGTACCCGCCACCCAGAAAATTTACATGGAAGCCGTACATGAAGGTCTTGTTGAGACCTTCGTTCAAGCCGGGGCGTCCGTAACTACACCGACCTGCGGTCCCTGCCCGGGAGGGCATATGGGAGTCATCGCAGCCGGTGAAAAGGCGATCTCCTCGACCAATCGGAACTTTATCGGACGCATGGGCTCGCCGCAGGCTGAAGTCTTTTTGGCCAATCCTGCCGTAGTTGCAGCCAGTGCTGTCACGGGCTGCATTACCCATCCGAAGGAGGTGGCAACATCATGATAAAAGGTCGGGTTCATCGCTTTGGAGACAATATCGATACGGACGCCATCATACCGGTGCATTCGACTAATCTGGTGGATCCGGTAGAGCTCGGCAAGCATTGCATGGAAAACATCGATCCGGATTTTATTCAGCGCGTCAAACCGGGAGATATCATAGTGGCTGCCCGAAATTTCGGTTGCGGGTCCTCCCGGGAGGTTGCACCCTGGTCGATTAAAGGAGCCGGGATCGCTTGTGTCATCGCCGAAACATTTGCCCGCATTTTTTTCCGAAACGCCATCAATATTGCGCTCCCCTTGATGGTTTGTCCGGAAGCCGTGGCAAAAACCGAAGATGGAGACAACCTGGAAGTGGATGTCATATCGGGCAAAATCCATAACATCACCAAAGATATGGTCTTTCATGCCGCCCCGTATCCTGAGTTTGTCCAGGAGTTGATTTCCTGCGGCGGACTTGTGGAATACACGCGGAAGCGGCTTGCTTCATAAATTGATTGAAAATTTTCTAATGAAAATTGAATATTTAAGGAATGCTTCCAGTTTTAAAATGATAACAGAAAAATGACGGAGTATCGAAATGAGTATGTCCAAAAATGTGGTGATTCGAGATGTCGCTCCCCGGGACGGGTTTCAGTCCTGGCCGGAATTCGTTCCCACAGAAAAGAAGCTCGAAATAATTGAAGCCATAAGAGCGGCCGGGGTCGGCGAGATCGAAATAACCTCTTTTGTAAACCCGAAAGTTATCCCCCAGATGCGGGATGCCGCAGAGTTGATGAAAACGGTTCAACATGGTGAAGGGTGCATTTATGCGGCTCTGGTTCCCAATCCCAAAGGCGCCCAGCTGGGGATCGAAGCAGGCGCTGATAAACTCTGTGTGGTCATCTCAGCCACAGACGTGCACAATCAGGCAAACGTCCGCCGGACCGTGTCGGAGTCCCTGTCTGCACTGGATGACATTTTTTCTCTTGCCGGAGAAAAATCAATTCCGGTGATCGGAGGCATCGGGGTTGCCTTCGGGTGCCCGTATCAGGGAGATGTTCCCCCCGAAGATGTTCTTAGAATCGCCCGGGCGTATATCGAAAGCGGCGCCAAATCGATCATGTTTGCCGACACCACGGGCATGGCCACCCCGCCACGGGTAACCCGGCTTGTGGAATCATTCAAACAGCAGTTTCCCGATACAGCGTTGGGACTTCACTTCCACAACAACCGGGGAACGGCCATGGCCAACCTGTACGCGGCTTTGATGGCCGGAGCGGATATTTTCGATACCGCCCTTGGGGGCATCGGCGGGTGTCCCAATGTGCCGGATGCGGCAGGAAACCTGCCCACGGCCGATGTGGTCTATATGCTCGAGGATATGGGTATTGAGACCAATATCGACCTTGAAGCCATCATCGCGGCCGCGCACTTACTGGAGAAAATACTGGGACAGAAGCTTCCGGGTCAGGTCATGAAATCCGGACCTCGGGAACCAGAGCGAGCGGAAAAGGTCTGCGGCACTCATTAACTTGCGAAATAAGGAGCTTTACAATGACGGAAAATGAAAGCCATCTCCCTCGACCTTTAAGCGGAATCAAAGCCTTGGAATTGGGACACGCCATTCTCGGACCGTCCTGCGGCCAGATTCTGGCCGATATGGGAGCCGACGTCATCCATGTGGAACGGGCGCCGGAAGGGGATTATACACGGAACCTGCCCGGCATGGGGTCCGGGTTTCATTCTTATTTCAACCGGAACAAAAGAAGTATCGTTGTCGACCTCAAAAGCGAACGAGGTAAAGATTTGCTTAAAAAACTGATCGCTTCGGCCGACGTGATGTACGACAATTTCGGTCCTGGGGCCGTGGACCGACTCGGTTTCAGCTATGAGGCCTGCTCCGCCATCAATCCGAGATTGATTTACTGCTCATTGAAAGGATTTATGCCCGG
>CAYSUA010000636.1:0-3704 GCA_964433795.1 uncultured Desulfobacteraceae bacterium
TCGCCAATGTATTTTTATAAATTTTGCCGTCTTTCATGATTACGCGCATGGTATCAATGCCATCACGCGCTGGGGCGTCAAACCATTTTTCATTGCCACCGATAACAGTTATATCGTCAAGCGGATTACCGTCAACCAACAGGATATCTGCATAAGCTCCCTCTTCAATAACACCAAGCTTTCCTTCAAAGTATGGATTAAGAACGTCACCTGAGAGTGCGACTATCTCGCCATTAACTGATGTTAAAGATTTAAGTGCAAAGTGATTTCCAAGAAATTTTGCACTTAAATAAATTTCATGATCCATTTGCTTTGTGCATGATTCAACACCACCGACACAATCTGCCTGAAAGCCAAATTTCGGTTGATATTTATTGACATTTTCAATGAAATCTTTAAAGGCTGCCTGAGCAGTTTCGGCTTTACGTGCAGAAGCCGGGCTTGATTTAATGGCTTCAATTTCTCCTAAATAAGGAGAAAATGCGTGCATATTTGTTGTCATGTACGCACCTTTTTCCTTCATCAGTTTTGCAACGTCTCCATCAAACATAAAAGCGTGCTCAAGCGTCTTTACACCGTTCTCTAAACAGCGAATGATCGATTTTTTACTATAGGCATGTGACATGACGTAAGAGCCATATGCATCTGCAACTTCCACTGCTGCCTGGATTTCTTCTGATGAATATGCGTCTAACTGCCATGGGTCAAAAGCAGACGCCACTCCGCCGCTTGACATGATCTTAATCTGAGTTGCACCTTGCATAAAATTTTGACGTGCACCTGTCTTGATCATATCAACACCATCTGCGGTAAAGGTCATGCCGAGTCTCGCACCGGCTGATTGGGGACCATAAACAGTTTCATTTGGAGTAGTAAAATTTCGAAAGTCAGCATGGGAACCTGTTGGCCCGAGAAATGCGCCTGAAGGATAGATACGTGGCCCGTCAACCACCCCTGCATCAATACTTTTTCTGAGGCCTGCCCCCATGCCCCCGGCATCACGCCAGGTAGTAAAACCAGACATTAATGCAGCTTTTGCTTTTGCTGCCGAACGAACTGCCAGTTCTTCCCAGTTCCGGTTGTTTTCAATATCGGCCAAAGACGTGCCATTCATCTGTAAATGGCCATGACCTTCAATGAGGCCCGGCATCAGTGTGCGACCGCCGCCATCGATGACGTTGACCTTGACTTGTTTCTTCTCAGTCTTTGCATCACCACTCTTAATGTTGATGGTATAGGTGTTGGAGTCGTACCCGGAATAGACTTGTACTTTCTTCACTCCGCCACTTGTTACATCGAGCTCGTAGGTGCCGGAAGCCGGGATGTCCTTGGCGATTTTCTTGATCAGGTTGCGAACCACCAGCACATCGTATCCATGCTTTAGACTGTCGCTCGTGCCGTCCCAGATATTGACGTTCTTGAAGAGCGTTACTTCCGAGGGGATCTCATCTTTTGCACGCGCCTGCGGCAGTGCAATTGCCACTATCAAGGCCGTGATTGCCAGTAACGTGTAAAACAGGTTTTTCTTTTTCATTTTTACGCCTCTTTTTATCTAAATTTGTAGGTTTTAACTGCAAGGTTCAGGGTTCAAGAAAAAAGAGGGAAAATGACCCTATCCTGTAACCTGAATCCTGTATCTTGTGTCCTCGATATTACTGTTTGTATGGTTCCACCAAACTTACCTGCAAGGAATAGCCGACGCAATAGGTATCAAATCTCCGTTTGACTTTTAACCGGATAAGGAAGAGTCATACTAAGGGGGAGGGTAATCTTTGGATACAAGAAAATCAAGGGTCTTTAGGTCGGATAGTACTCCGATACATTTTAAACAATGATAGCCAGCTTTAATTGTAATACCTTTACATCAAGCGGCTTTAACATGTACCCATCAAAGCCTAGTGATTTTATTCCCTCATCAGTCAAATCGTAGTCACTGGCAGTTACGGCCAGGATTATAGTCGATCGTTCCGAATCTTTTTCTAAACGACGTATTTCCGCAGCAAGTGCATATCCATCCATCTCTGGCATTTCAAGGTCGGTTAAAATCACATCATAAGTGGTTTGCTTGTATTTGGATAAAGCCGATTGACCATTAGCGGCTGTATCAACATTATATCCCAAGGATGTCAGCTGACTTAGCATGATTTGCAAACTAATTTCGTTATCTTCCACCAACAGGATGTTCTCAATGGACTTGTAAGCTTCTGATTCTAGACCTTCAGTAGCGGTGAGCATCTTACGCTCATCATCGAAATCAGCATAAGTCAATGCTATATTCCGGAAAGTATCTTTGAGTTCAAGAAAAGCATCGACAATATCGGGATCGAAATGAGTTCCTCTACCCTCCTTTATCATGCTAACGGCTTCCTCATGTGGAAGGGGCGGTTTATAAACCCGTTTGCTGATCAAAGCATCATACACATCCGCCAATGCCATCAAACGTCCAGAGAGGGGTATCTCTTCTCCTTTCAGTCTCCGCGGGTAGCCGGAGCCATCCCATTTCTCTTGATGCGTATAGGCTATTTCTTTAGCACATCTTAAAAATGAATTCCCCCCCAGCTTTTGTTCGGTAATATGAAGTGCATCGTGGCCATATATCGTATGTTTCCTCATTTCTTCAAATTCTTCATTGGTGAGACGACCTTCCTTAAGCAGAATATTATCCTGCACACCGATTTTTCCGATATCATGCAAAGGCGTTGAAAGGTACAACACCTCAATTGACTCATTATCCAATTCATTCTGAAATCGTGGATGGTCCCTTAGATGCATCGCCAAGGCCTTGATATAATTCTGGGTGCGTTTGATATGACCACCTGTTTCAGGATCTCGGTATTCGGCAAGGGTGGCCAGGCTATCAATCGTAATAGCTTGAGTCAAAGCCAATTTCCGTGTGCGTTCTTCAACCAAGCGTTCCAAGTGATCACGATAACGCTTTAAATCCATATGGTTTCGCACACGGGCTCGAACAAGTTCCGGGTTAATGGGTTTCGTAATATAGTCTACGGCACCTAAATTTAGCCCTTTGGTTTCATTTCCCACATCCGACATTGCGGTTACAAAAATCACCGGGATCTTACTGGTTTTCTCGTTGACCTTTAATAGACGGCACACTTCATAGCCGTCCATTTCCGGCATCATGATGTCCAATAGAATAAGTGAAGGGATTGTTTTCTGAGCGATTGTCAAAGCGCTCTTGCCGCTTTTAGCAATCAGCAGCTTATAGCCAAGACCATCCAGCGTATCGCACAACACCTGTAGATTGGTGATGTTGTCATCCACCAGTAAGATCTTATCTTCTTGTTCTTGGTTATCTTCAGTTGAAATTATATTGTTGTTCATTTATTTAATTCTCATTTTCATTTTTTGCCATTCCTATCCGACATCCCGAGCCGCTCAAGCGAGGTTGTCGGGGAGATCGAGCAAAAGATCCGTGTATGTTTTATTTCATGGAGAGTCTAACGTCCTGTAATTCTGTGCGAAATTCGTTGGGCACTATATCGGAATCATCCTTTGAATGTCAATGGTGTTGAATTTGCCGGGCAATCACACACCCATTAGATCTGGAAACAAATCGACGACAAGGTGCCAGTGACTGAACTCCTTATAGTTGTTGGGCGGTCTGGACGATGCGGACGATAAAATTTATATTCCCGAGCGTTGGTAACTGCGTGAACTGAACCGCTGCGCGGAGATAGCTGCGG
>CAYSUA010000637.1:0-3694 GCA_964433795.1 uncultured Desulfobacteraceae bacterium
ATTGCTCTAAAAATTAGGACAACCGTTTCTAAATATATTCGTGCGCCGGAGCTGCCTTAATTGTTATTTCTTTGCATTTTATGTAAAAACCAATACACAAGCACCAAATTACAAACAAATCTCAAATTCCAATATCCAATGACCCAAACCGGTTTGGAATGTTTGTTCTTGGAGATCATGTACATGTTTTGAATTTTGGATTTCGGTCACGCGCAGCGCAGACGCTCCCGCAGCGCTAGCGCGGCGTGTGCGCGGCGTGTTGTGATTTGTTTGGTATTTGATATTTGTGATTTGGAATTTCCGGTTTGTCCGGGGTAGGGGCGGCTGACCATTGAGTTTTACCATAACCATCGAGCACCAGTGCCCCCAGTGCGGTGCGCCCATCATTCTTCAAGAGACAGACCGTCTCTTTCAGTGCGATTACTGTCGCGTGAACTCTTTCATCGTCCCCAGGGGGCACTTTCGGTATCTATTTCCGAACAAAGCGCCGGAAGGTAAATCCCTTTTCTATTTTCCGTTTTGGCGATTTAAGGGGATGCATTTTTCATACGGCCCGGAGGGAGTTCAGCATCGGTTTGTGGATTTCAGCCATCAGGCGATTCGGGAATCCGTCTTCCCGGTTTCCGTGGGGCTACGAAGCCAGGCGCTGAAACTAAAATTTGTATCTTCTGAAATCAACGGTCGCCAGCTTCGTCCGTTGTTATCGTTCAATCAGGTGATGGATATATTCAGCCGGCGATTTACCGCATCCCTGCCGCAACCGATTCTGCATCAATCCCACATCGGCGAATCCCTGAGTCTCATTTATTCCCCTTTTTATATGGATTCGGATTCAAAACTCTATGATGCCGTACTTAACCGGGCGATACCTTCAGATCTTCCGAAATCCTTTGATCTCGAACAATTTTCCCACGATCAGCCCGGCGGGCATGTTCGGTTCCTTCCCACTCTATGTCCAAACTGCGGGTGGGATCTGAAGGGCGAGCGGGACACACTCCTGCTCAGCTGTGATAACTGCCAAACCATGTGGCGGGGCGCGTCTGCCGGGCTAAAGCAGGTTCGGTTTGCCCACCTTCCCGGGGAAACGGAAGATCGTGTCTTCTATTTGCCGTTCTGGCGCATCAGGGCGGATATTTCGGGTATCGAGCTAATGTCGTACGCGGATTTGGTAAAAGTGGCAAATCTGCCCAAGGTCATTCAATCCGGGTGGGATGACATGGAATTCAGGTTCTGGATACCGGCATTTAAAGTCCGACCCCGCACATTTCTTCGGTTGGCAAACAACCTCACCCTCGCTCAACCCAGAGAAAAACCGGATGATGCACTCCCCAAAAATTCGATGTACCCGGTGACTCTGCCGGTAAAAGAAGCGATTGAGAGCCTTAAGATCACCCTGGCAAGCTTCATAAAGCCCAAAGAATTCGTTCAATCGAACCTGCCGGATATTCAAATCCGGCCCGAGCGATATATTCTGATCTACTTACCGTTTGTTGAAAGCCATCACGATTTTGTATGGGAAAAATACCGGATTTCCGTCAATAAAAATCAGCTTCGATTATCCGGAAATCTATAGAAATCAAATCGTTGTTATATTGACACATTCATGTGGTTTTTTTAAGATTCTCATTTAAATGAGGGGAGATTTTCGATTCGATCGCTCCATGAATAATCAGCGACTCAAATCCTAATCCGCTCGAGCCGGCGACATAAGGATAAGTTATGGAAAATGTCTTGAACAGAAAAACAATTATTACGAACATCATCCGGGAACCGCTTTTAAGAAACATTTTTCTTGCCTGTCTTTCAATCGCAGTGGCGTTTCCTGTTTATGGTGTTTTTTTCGTATATCCATCATTTACCCATTTTTTGATTAAAAGCGTAGAAGATGATGCAATACGTATAGCAACGCATTTGTCGACGGTGAGTATTCCGGAAGATACTGATTTAACAAAAGAATATTTTTCAGGTCATATAGCGGACACAATCGAAAGACATAAAAGAGATTTTCACTTGGAGAAACTTAAAATTTTCTCAAAATCCGGGGAGATCATATTTTCAACTAATACCCAAGACGTCGGAAAAATAAATAAAGAGAGGTACTTTCGTGAAGTTGTTGCCAAGGGAAATGTCTACACAAACGTGGTACAAAAAGATACCGCCTCTTTAGAGGGTCGAATGGTGACATCTGATGTGGTGGAAACATACGTTCCGTTAAAAAGCGATCATAAGTTTAATGGCGCTTTTGAAATCTATTACGATATTACAAACCGGAAGGGAAACCTTGATAGCCTGTTATCCCATTCTTCATGGATCTTGTTTGTAATAGCGTCAAGCCTTTTGATCGGTGTTGTCATTATTTTATTCAAAGCAAGCAAAACCATCATTGAACGCTCTCACGCAGAGGATGCGCTGCGGCAAACACATGCGGAGCTCGAACGACGGGTGGAAGAGCGGACGGCAGAACTCGCCGAAGCCAATGAAAAATTGCGAAAAGAAATCGCCGAACGGAAACTGATTGAGAAAGCATTGAGAGAATCCGGAGAGAGACTTCATATCCTGTCTTCCCATCTCCTGACGGCACAGGAAAGGGAAAGAAGACGAATTTCTCTGGAATTGCACGATGAGCTGGGTCAATCGCTTACTGTTTTGAAGCTTCAGATTCGATCCATTGAAGGAAATCTGAAGACCGATCAGGAAGCGTTAAAGGAAAATTGTGAAAGCACATTACACTATGTGGATCAAATTATTGAAAATGTTCGAAGGCTCTCAAGAGATTTGAGTCCTTCAATTCTTGAAGATTTAGGGCTGACCGCCGCTCTTCGCTGGTTGGTCGAAGATTTTTCAAAACATTCCGATATCAAGATCTCACTCGACCTCCCGGATATAGATAATTTATTTTCACAGGATGCCCAAATAATCATCTACAGGATTTTTCAGGAAGCGTTTACCAATATCGGCAGACACGCGCAAGCCGAAAAGGTGTCGGGTGTGATTAAGAAAAAAGAGGGAGGTGTCGATTTTCTGATTGAAGACGATGGGAAAGGATTTGACCTTAAAAAAATTGAGGCACGAATCCCCACTGAAAAAAGCCTGGGCTTGATGGCCATGGATGAACGTGCCAAAATGCTTGGCGGAGAACTCAAGATAGAAACAAAACAAAGCAATGGGACTCGCATTATTTTTCGGGTACCGATACAAACAGATTGAGGTGATTCATGAGGCCCTATCAAATCGTTCTGGCTGACGATCATATTTTACTTCGCCAGGGAATTAAAAGTATCATTCAAGCATCACCGAATATGGAAGTTGTTGGTGAAGCAGGTGACGGGCTAGAATTGCTAGCATTACTGAAAGAGGTGACTCCCGACCTTGTTATACTCGATATATCCATGCCGAAATTAAGGGGTATTGAAGCGATCCATGAGATTAAAACCATCTGCCCTTCGGCAAAAATTTTGATCCTTTCCATGCACAAAGAGAAAGAATATCTGTATCATGCTTTTTCTGCTGGGGCTGCGGGATATTTGTTGAAAGAGGATACGGACACAGAGCTTTTTACAGCCATCAAAGCGGTTCAAAGCAATGAAATATATCTTTCCCCATTCCTTTCAAAAGAGTTGACTGAGAATTTTATTGAAATTTTAAGCAGAGGCGGAAAGTTTCCTGAAGAAGCTCTTACCATTCGTGAAAGAGA
>CAYSUA010000638.1:0-3693 GCA_964433795.1 uncultured Desulfobacteraceae bacterium
ACTCAGACAGTCACACGCGCACGAATCGGATCACCTCCAAAGCCTATTCCTGTAATCAACTTGGGCTTTGTGTATAACCGCAAAAAAGAATAGGAGCCGGCTCTATTTGGGTTCGCAGACGAGTACGTTGCGATCATCTTTTTCAAAGGTGCAGTTTTCTTCCAGAATGGATTTAAATTTCTTTCGCGCACGGTGGAGCCGGATCTTGACATTGGAAACACTGATATCGAGGATTTCGGCAATCTCTTTTTGTTTGAAACCGTCCACCTCAAAAAGCCAGAGAACCTTTCGTTGATCTTCGGGCAGCAACAGGATTTTGTCCTGAACACAGGCACTCATCTGGTGCTGTTGCAGCTCCCGTTCCAGGGCGAAGGAGCCCTCGGAATCTGTGCCTTCTTCAATCCGGTCGGTTTTCCGGCTTTTTTGAGAATTCCGAAAATGATCCAAACATGCATTATGAGCGATTCGAAACAGCCATGGCGATACCTTGGATGGATCCTTTAAGCGGTCGATGTTCCGGTGTGCCCGGAAAAAGGTTTCCTGAGTCAAATCGTCTGTAGCCCACGGATCCTTTACCACCGCCCCCACGAATCTATGAATGCGGGAATAGTACTGGTCGTGGATCGTATAAAAATCTAATTCCGGTTTTTGTGTCATATTATCAACAGGAATCGTTTCCTGAACTGCAGCAGGTCTGCTGCGTGTCGGAAATTTCGCCCACGGTTTCATGAATCGCATTCTTCATGAAGACCGAAGCGCCATTCTTGACCTTATAAGCAATCTCCGCCACTTCCTTTATGACGGCATCGTCGATTTCAAACTCCCTTGCTTTTGAGTATAAATGATCGAGACAAGGAATACAATTGGTTCCGATTGCGGTTCCCAAAGCGACCATGATTTCTGATTTTTGATCCATAATGATATCCTCCCTTCGGTGTTGTTGTTTTTAAACCGTATGACGGCTCGGGATCGAAAAAGGATACACTTGAACTTCCTGCTCTTGATTAATACGTCCGAATACGTTTAAACAGTTACGTATTTTGAAATTCTATTGATACAAAGATGCTGTTCAACCATTTAATGAGATCGTTATAATTGAAGCAGGGGGGTGGAATCATGCCCAAGGCTGTTATCAACGGGGTGAATATTTATTATGAAGCGTCCGGCGATGGATTTCCGATTGTTTGGAGTCATGAATTCGCCGGAGATTACCGTTCCTGGGAGCCTCAGGTCCGATTTTTTAGCCGCCGATATCGGGTGATTACCTATAACGCAAGAGGGTATCCTCCCTCCGACGTGCCGACGTCGCCGGACGACTATAGTCAGGACCAGGCGGTCGAGGATTTGCGGGGATTGCTGGATCACCTGAACATCGAAACCGCCCACCTGGCCGGTTTGTCTATGGGCGGTGGTGTAGTATTGAATTTCGGCTTGAAATATCCCGAACGTTCAAAATCGCTGGTGGTGGCAGGAGCAGGTTCGGGCTCCGATGACCCGGAGGACTATAGCAAACGCACCGAGGATGTTGCGCGGCTCATGGAATCCGGAGACCCGGCTGCGATGTCCGATTTTGCGCGAAGTCCGAATCGCCTGCGGTTCATACAGAAGGACAAAAGAGGCTGGCAGGAATTTTCCGATTTTTTTGTTCAGCACTCTCCTATCGGGTCAGCACTGACGTTCCGGGGGGTTCAAGCACGCCGCCCCACGATTTACAGCCTGGAAGAACGGTTGTGTGCGCTCGAGGTTCCCACGTTGATCATGATGGGAGATGAAGATGACGGTTGCATCAAACCGGGCTTATTCATGAAGCGCTGCATTCCTCGATCCGGGCTGGTTGTTTTTCCCCAATCCGGTCATGTCATTAACCTGGAGGAGCCTGCAATGTTCAACTCCGCGGTATTAAATTTCATAACCGCCGTGGAATCAGGCAAATGGGCGCGTGCAGAAGGGTCAGATAATTCATAATCTGGATATCCGGAAAGCCCAAGTGAAGCCGATTCGGCATTGAAGGCAACCCAATTCGCAGACGTATGAAACTCGCGCATAAGGGGGTGTAACACCGAACAGGGCACCGACTTAACCAATGCATCGAGTTAAAAAAACCGTTACGGCTTATTGAAGCGCATTCATGCTGTTCGATGCAACACCCCCTAATGCACTCAGACAGTCATACATCCGCGAATCGGCTCACCTTCAATGCCTATATCAAGTAGCAACTTGGCTTTTGTGGATAACCAGTATTCAGAAAAATAGAGGAGGCATTTTCAATGGATAGCCGGTTTACGATTGTTCCAATTGGGTTTATTCGCAAAAAAGATGACATGACTTGGATTGAAATCGACGATCGATATTCAGATGCCCTTTTGGGATTGGACGGTTTTTCTCATATTCATGTTTTCTATTGGTTTCACAAAAACGACTCGTCTGAAAAACGAAATGTGCTGCAGGTGCATCCGAGAAAGGATAAGCGAAATCCGTTAACCGGTGTGTTTGCCACGCACTCCCCGATGCGGCCGAACCTCATTGCCCATACATTGTGCAAAATTTTCGACCTTGACGGAACCACCATTAAAATCGACGAAATCGATGCCATAGACGGATCCCCTGTTATCGACATAAAATGTTACATTCCGAGTACCCGTTCCTCTAAGGATTTGAGGCTGCCGGACTGGGTATGAATCATGGATATGCAATTTAGGAGGGTACGAGAATCGCTCATCGATTTATTATTGCAAAGTTTATCTAATGACAGTAAATGTCCCGAGTTCGGTCAACCCTCTAATCACAAATCAACGAGTTGAGACGGTATTGTTTCGCTCAAATCTCAGAGAGGATCTGAAATGAATGCTTCAAAGGCGGATGTTGTAATATGCGGCGCCGGCATTGCCGGTGTTTCCGCTGCTTACCATCTATCCCTTCAACAGGGCATCAAAGACATACTGCTGGTGGATGAGCATCCCCCGCTCACGTTGACCAGTGACAAGTCCAGCGAATGTTACCGCAACTGGTTTCCCGGGCCCGGCGATACGATGGTGAGTTTCATGAACCGGAGCATCGATTTGATCGAGAAGCTGGCCGAAGAAAGCGATAACTATTTCCATATGAATCGACGCGGATATGTTTTTCTCACCGCCGATCCGGACCGGGCGTCTCAGATGATGCAAACGGCCAAAGAAATTACCGATTTGGGAGCCGGACCGCTACGGGTTCATCAGGGCGGCTCCGATGATCCTCCCTATCCGCCCAGCGATCATCAGGGCTTTGACCCCCGACTTGCCGGTGCAGACATGGTGTTGGACCCCACACTGATCCGGAAGCAGTATCCCTTTATATCCGATCGAGCCCTGGCCATGCTCCATGTGCGTCGGTGCGGCTGGCTGAGTGCTCAGCAAATGGGCATGTACCTGCTCGACCAGGCAAAAAGCCGGGGGGCGAGGCTGTTGAAGGGTCGGGTCACCGGTGTGACCACCAAAGCGGGTCAGGTCGAAGCCGTTCATGTGAGCACGGACAGCGGATCGTTGGAGGTATCGACCCGCAACTACATCATTTCTGCCGGACCGCTCTTGAAAGAAGCGGGAGCGATGATCGGTGTCGATTTCCCGGTGTTTAACGAACTGCACGGTAAAATCGCATTCAACGATCCAGAGGGTATTATTCCGCGACATGTACCCATGATGATCTGGGAGGATCCGG
>CAYSUA010000639.1:0-3679 GCA_964433795.1 uncultured Desulfobacteraceae bacterium
CCGTCAAAGGGTTTTTCGACAGCCTCGTTATCCTTGAAAAAATGAAAATATTTAATAGTTGGCAAAGCTATTATAATTTTGAGAGAACAGTAAAAACACAGAATAGATATTTTCGCGATTCTGAGATTGAAGAATTTCTTCAAACAATTTTAGATACAATAGGTAGTCGTAAAAACGATTTGCCGAAAGATAGATATTTATGGAGGGCTCAACTTGGCCACGAGTGGGTTCCATATTATGAGGAAGAGCAATATATCGCCGATATTCCGGGGCCATACCCGCCAAAAAGAATGGTGCCTCTTCAAAACGAGGCTTCAGAGGGCAGAGCCAATCCAAAAGGGATACCATATTTATACACTGCTACAACGAAAGAAACCGCCATGGCTGAAGTTAGACCTTGGCTTGGTTCGTCGGTTTCAGTAGGTCAGTTTAAAACATTAAAGGATATGGTGGTAATTGACTGTTCAATTCATTTTAACAAGATGCCTTTGTATCTTGAAGAACCGAACCCGTCCAAGAGAGAGCAAGCTGCTTGGTGTCATATCGACAGCGCTTTTTCTAAGCCGATGACAAATGCTGACAAGATTGCTGATTATGTACCAACTCAAATTATTGCAGAGCTTTTTAAATGCAACGGTTTTGATGGCATTGTATATAAAAGCATGCTTGGTGAAGGGTTTAATGTCGTACTTTTTGATGTTGAGTCAGCACGTTTAATCAATTGTAATTTATTCGAAGTGGAGAATGTTGATTTCTTATTTAAGCAGGCAGCAAACCCTTATACCGTTAAAGATGAAGAAAAAAACGGATAACAACCGCATTAACGGCGGACTGGCAAAAGCCGCGCCGCTTCGCTATGCGTCTTTTACCATCCGGTTATGCGGAGCGTTGGCCTGTAATCAGGAGGGAAAATGAACCGTTGGGGCATCCCTGCCTGGCTCGAAAAGGAAGTGAAGGATCGAGATAAGGCTTGTATCTACTGTGGCATTCAGATGATCGGGCAGATGCCTCCAAATGGCCCCCGAAACGCTGTCGCAACTTGGGAACACATCATTAACGACGCAAGTATCGTCACTCGTGAGAATATTGCCCGATGTTGCTTCGCGTGTAATTCAAGTAAAGGAACAAAGAAGCTCTCTTATTGGATGAAGTCAAATTACTGTAAGAAGCGCGGAATCAACAAAGACACGGTTGCGGAAATCGTGAAGCAGGCACTGAGGATTGAGGGGGAGGCTGACGCCTAATAACGCTTTTACAGCGAGTCGCAAAAATCCGCACTCAGTGGAGAGCAACGCTGGCAAAGGAGAGATATGAAAGAGACAGCCACGGTAAAGATATTTTTAGCGGAAGGTGATCCGGCCTCCGTTCGGACAGCTGAAATATCGAACTGGACAGGCAAAGCCGTTGCAGGACCGCGATCACAGCTGGAGCTAATTCTCCAGCGAGAGGAAGCGAAAAAGCCGGGTATCTATTTCCTTACCGGAATCAACTCTGAAACCGGAAAGCCTAGAGTCTATGTCGGAGAGGCAGAAGTCGTACGGTCAAGGTTGAAGGGGCACCTCGATCGGGATTTCTGGAAGACTGTCATCTTCTTCGTCAGTAAGGACGAGAACCTCACCAAGGCCCACATCAAATACCTTGAGGGCAAGCTAATCGAAATGACGAAGGCCGTAGAACGATTTGAGCTCGAAAACACTAACGCAAGTGGTTCCCACCTTCCAGAGTCCGATGCGGCAGACATGGACGTTTTTCTGGCAAAGGTTGAACAGCTTCTGCCTGTTCTCGGGCAGGACTTCCTCAAGCCAATCGTCAAGCAGACTGTTCCAGTGAAGCCCTCTGAACTTCTGACCTGTACCATCAAGAAGGTGAAGGCAACTGGTCGGCCAACAGAGAATGGTTTTCTAGTTCTCAAGGGATCAGAAGCGGTTCTTGAAGAACGGCCCTCGGTCAAAAAGTACCCCTATCCGTCGACTATGCGCACTCAACTCCTCTCCGAAGGCACCCTCACGAAAGAAACAGAACGCCTCGTTTTCGCCAAAGACTATGAGTTCTCAAGTCCCAGCGCAGCCGCCTCAGTCATACATGGCGGCCACGCAAATGGACTCATCGCATGGAAGAATGAAAAAGGAGTCTCCCTTAAAGAGCTTGAACAGAAGGAGATGGCCAACAATACCATTGACAGCGACGAGGAATAGCGCGCCGCTTAGCTCTGCGCCATCCCTCGCGCGTCATGGCTGACGTTCGGCTTGGTACAATACAAAAATATCTTGGCTGTTGTAACCCATCAAACGCAATAAGTTTATTTCGGTAGGCGGCCTCCCTGAGAGACAGGAGGTCCTTCAAGGGTGACGATGGAGTCGATTTAGAGACATTACACTGTGGGGAGGGCAGATAAAAGGCAATAGGGTCACCGGTTAAAACGGCAATGAATTTTTTCTACAAGGGGTGGAAAACATGAAAATGTTTAAAATAACATTTTTCATAGTTGTTTTGTTTTCATGTGGTGCCATAGGCTACTCTGAGCCCCTCTTTTGGTCGGCAAATACTTTCAAAGGGGACACTTTTTTAATAAAGTCCGCAGTTTTCTCCCCAGGTGGAACCATGGTGCTCACTTGTGAGCCACGAGATGAAACTGTAAAGCTCTGGAATGCAGAGACTGGCGCAAAGCTCCGTACCTTTTCGGTACAAACCAGACTGATGACCTCTGTAGCTTTCTCTCCTGACGGAACCAAAGTGCTAACTGGGTCAGAGTTCAGTGGAGCTAAGCTTTGGGACGCGGAGACTGGTATAGAGCTCCACACATTAGTGGGAGACAGAGATAGTGGGAATTACGTGACCTTCTCCCCGGATGGTACTAAGGTACTCTCTTTGTCAAAAAACGGAACTATAAAGCTTTGGAGTGCCGAAACAGGTACAGAGGTCCGAAGCTTCTTGCATCACATCGGTTCTGGTTCTGTAACCTCCACATCCTTTACCTCTGATGGGATCAAGGTGTTAACACTGTCAGGGGACACTGCAAAGCTCTGGGATACAGAAACAGGCAAGGAACTCCGCACCTTTTCAGGGCACACCAGCATTGTGAGCTCTGCGGTCTTTTCCCCCGATTTGACTAAAGTGCTAACAGGGTCATGGGATAAAACTGCAAAGCTCTGGGATACAGAAACAGGCAAGGAACTCCGCACCTTTTCAGGGCACACCAGTTTTGTTACCTCCGTAGCTTTCTCTCCTGACGGCACTAAAGTGCTAACTGGGTCAACGGACAATAGGGCTAAGCTTTGGGATGCGGAGACTGGTATAGAGCTTGCCACTTTCTTGGGGCACAAGAAGGCGGTGAACTACGTAACTTTCTCCACCGATAGGGCAAAAGTGCTCACCGCGTCAAATGACGGGACGGCTAAGCTCTGGAACATAAAGATTGGAAGCACTGAGCCACGAGGGACAGGGGAAGGTGTACTTGATAACTATTTAGCCGCAATTGAGATGTGGTTGGACGAAGCAGGCCAATCCGGGCTCACTGGAATAGTGGCACCTGTTTTGTTAATGCTGATGGGAATATTCCTTATATGGGCTGGGAATAGGGAAACAAATGAAGGTTATAAGAGGTTGCCGAGCGAGCCGCACTTGTCGGACATTTTGAATATAGGTGGATCAGGGAAATTTATTGGCGGTGTGTTAATTA
>CAYSUA010000640.1:0-3676 GCA_964433795.1 uncultured Desulfobacteraceae bacterium
CACACAATCCTTTTTCTGACATATTCACACCGTAAAAAGCAACTTCTTATCATTTCACCGTAAAAAGCAACTTCTTATCATTGAAGTGTCTCGGAATTCAGACCGTAAAGGTATCTGACACTAGAGTTGCCAAGGATCTTCAAACGTTTTTTGGTCGATCTAACCAAGATGAGATAGGGCTTATCCAAAGAGTGCGTTTACTTGAGAGTGTTCCGATCTACTACCTGGAAAACTTCATGCCTCTGGAATTGGCTAACAAAATGAGCGTTGAAGAATTATCTGAAAAGCCACTGCTGAAAATTCTTAAAGACAACACCGGTGTAAGAATTGATCGTGGCGAGATGTATATCGAAGCAGTTCCGGCGGAACCGGATGTTGCCGAGATTCTCCAAACACAGATATTTGAACCGCTCATCTATGCACAGGTTTATTATTGGTATCCTTCGGGAGAGCCCTTTGAGACGGCCAATTTGTTCATGAGGCCGGACTATTTCAAATATCGTGTCGATTTGGATCCTGAGGGGTTTGAGGAAATATAACCGTATTCTGGAAACAAAGAGAGGTAATTATGAATGGTGCGAAAACTTTTAGAAATTTGATGAAAGGCTCTGATATCATTGTTGCTCCCGGGGCCTTTGACTGCATATCTGCCCGGTTGATCGAAGCAGCGGGGTTTCCTGCCATCTACATTACCGGGGCAGGGGTCGCCAGCAGTCGTTTGGGCAGGCCTGACATAGGGCTAACAACCATGACCGACATCCTGGATACGGCCAGAAACATCGTCAATGCTACTAATGTGCCGGTTATTTGCGATGCGGACACCGGCTATGGAAATGCCATTAACCTTATCCGAACCGCACAAGAGTTTGAGCAGGCAGGCGTTGCGGCGATTCAGGTTGAAGACCAGGTTACACCTAAGAGATGTGGACACACCGAAGGAAAGCAATTGGTGACCAAGGCGGAAATGGTTAAGAAAATCGAAGCGTTTCAATATGCAAAACAGACTGAAGATTTTGCAGTTATTGCACGTACCGATGCCATTGCTGTCAATGGATTTGAGGATGCCGTTGATCGTGCACAGGCATATGCCAAAGCTGGTGCAGATGTGCTGTTTGTGGAGGCTCCCCGCACCATCGAGGAAATGAAACGCGTAATAGATCTTCTCGGTGACACCCCATTGCTAGTTAACATTGTAGATGGGGGTGGGTTAACACCTGTGCTTTCCGTGAAAGAGTTGGAATCCATCGGATTTAGAATCGCCATATATCCAGCATCGCCATGGATGGCGGCTATAAAAGGGATACAACAAGTGCTTGGAGAACTCCGGGACAATGGCTCTACTGCCGGCTTTGCCCAGGGCATGGTCTCTTTTCAGGAAATGTTTGAGGTCGTGGGTTTATCCCATTACAGAACCCTTGAAGAGAGGTTTTTGTCTTTTTAATAAACCCAAAACATTTAAGGAGGTGCGTCATGTTAAAAAGAGTTTTTATCGGCTTATTGGTTATTTTTGTGATGTTTACCGCCATCAATTTTTCAGACAAAGCGATTGCGGCCGGAAAAAAAGAAACAAACATCACGTTTGCTTCGGGTCGACCGGGTGATGCGTGGAATGTTTTATCGCATGCACTGGCGACTTTTATCAACAAGCGGTCCGAATGGCTGAGAGCCGATGTCGTGGCCACGGCAGGCGTCTCCGACGATACAAGGATGGTCGTCAGCAAGAAAAAGAAGCGGGCCAACCACATCCTGGTTAACATGGTCCCGGGGTGGCGAACCCTGGGCAAGGGCGAGTACCATTCTCTGAAGATCGGCTCGCTGCTTCATTTGTCTTCCGTCTGGGTGACGCTGGACCCGAAATTGAAAACCCTTGCAGACTTAAAAGGGAAAAGTGTCACGTTACCAAGAAAAATTCCTAAAACGTATGCCTATATTTTTGCCGATTTGCTCAGACAGGAAGGTGCGTGGGATTCTGTAACACCGCTTCACGGTGGGTTGGGGGCGGGCCTGACCGCACTTCGGGACGGTGCCGGCCATGCCGGGGTGCAGATGTTTAATTTCACTTACCCCGATACCTACATGCTCGGATCGAAACTAGAGGAATTGCAGACCCGTGGTACTTTATATTTTCTGCAGCAAGGAAACGTCAAAGCAAATATCGAAGCCATCGCCAAGGCTTGTCGAACAAAGGACTTTGCAGGACAGAACCTGCCGACACTGGCTTCTGTCGTGCCGGCCAATTCACTTGGAAAAAACCAGACCCAGGACATGGCGGTGGTTACGTGTCCGATATTCTGGGCCTGCAGCAAAGACGTCTCTGACGACATTGTATATGAGGTTACTAAAATACTTTACGAAGCTGCAAAGGCGGGTGACTTTACAAGCTACCATGCCATGGGCAAGGGAATCACGCCGGAGTTTTTAGTATCGTCCTTTTGGTCCACGGAAAAGGAGAGCAGAGAGAACCATCATCCGGGGGCGCTGAAGTATTACGATGAAATCGGCGTTCGCTTAAAGAGTTTTGGCGAAAGTTACAAGAAATATTTGAAGTAACGATAGTCCTTTAATCGGAAACGGCAGGGCAGGTGGAGTACGATCAGTCTTTTTCGGATCCACCTGCCCTGGTCGCCGGACCAATCTTGACAAAGCTTAAAGATACCGGCCTTTTAATGACGAATTAAATAACGACGGAGACCGTTCCAATGACTTCGGGGTCTATTGTGAAGAATGGAGAGGCAAACGTGTCTAGGTTAAAAAAAATCTTGACCTATTTTCTGGGTACAACCGGATGCTTCATGATCGTTTACCACTTGTGGTACATCCTTAGCCTTCCGTATGAACCCCAAATCCATTCCATCCTGCACCTCGGGTTCGCATTTGTCGTTTTGATTGTCTTAAGACTTCAAAAGAACTGGCGATGGGATCACCTGATTATGTTGATTGCCGCCATCGGGGTAACCTATTATTTTGTGTATAACTATGAAGAGATACTTTCCAACCCAAGCTATCCGCCAATGGCCTGTCTTATCGCCGGAATTATTGCCGCTATTATTGTATTTATTCTAACATATGAAATTTTCGGCCCGGTTTTTCCCGCACTTACAGCAATCGGTGTCTTATTCATGGCTTTCGGTTCATATTTGCCCCGCTGGATTGGGGCCCCACAATGTGACTGGGACCGACTGGTCACGTTGCTGAGTGCCGATGTAACTTCCCCATGGGGTGTTTATGGCAAACTCCTTATTTTATCAGCGAACTACCTTTTCCTTTTTATTTTTTTTGGGGCTGCGCTCGAAGCCTTTGGTGGGTTGCGGTTTGTCATGAGCATAGGGATGTTGGCTGCGTCAAAATTCAGGAGTGGCGCTGCAGCGCTATCGGTATTCACCAGCGCTTTGGTCGGTTCCGTTACCGGCAGCACGGTTGCCAACATAACAATCACCGGCAGTTTTACGATTCCGATGATGAAAAAGGGCGGGTTCACACCGGAACAGGCGGCCGCATTAGAAACCGCGGCCTCGAGCGGTGGACAGATACTGCCCCCCATAATGGGGGCAACGGTATTTCTCATGGCGGGTTTCACGGGTATACCCTACATTCATGTCGCCAAAGCATGCGTTGTCCCTGCACTGATGTATTTTGCCGTTCTTTTGCTTTTTGCGGAGTTGACGGCACGAAAACT
>CAYSUA010000641.1:0-3673 GCA_964433795.1 uncultured Desulfobacteraceae bacterium
GACGTCGGCCCGTCCCCAGAATTCATCTGCCACGCACACATCGGCACGGATTGTGGGAGTCCCCCTGTTATCGATGATTTCATGGGTTTTTATCGCGCTGATTTCAAATCGGTTCATGTTCATGGATTTTCCTTTATTTCGATTATTCCACGGGTTCCACGAAGGTTAGCAGCCGTTTTGGATTTTCAACGGTGATGGTATGGATCTGTTCGTCGGTCATGCCCTTGGCCCGCATCAAGGGGATCACATTCTCGTTGATATGCGCATACCCGCGGCCGCCATAGCAGGACAGACAGTGCTTGAACGCCGTATCATGAGAGATGAGTATCCGTTCGAGATACCCTTCGTCGATGAGTTCTACGATTTCGTTAATGCATTGGTTGTCGTTCAATAGATCGAATATGCCGTATTTCCTGGTGTAGTACATTTCGAATCCGAACATGTCGTAGGAGATGTAACAGCCTGTGGCGAGCATATCCAAACGGGAGCTGAGCTTAAACGGTGTCCGGCTCATGTGCAACATCACGGTGCGGCTGAGATCGCCCCCGGCATCTTTTACGATTTTCAACAACTCGATGGGAGAGGTTTCGAACCGGCCCGGGTGTATGTCCAAAGGTGCACCGGTGCGGCGCTGTGCCAGGCAGGCGGCCCGCAACGATTTGCGTTCTTCCTCAACCAACGGCCACTCTGTTCCGATTTCGCCGATCCAGCCGGCGTATGCACCGTCCACCCCCTCTGTAATTTCGCGGACGATCTTCTCGGCGATCTCCTCTTCCGTTTCATTCGCAAGATTCGAATCCGGAAGCGAGAGCAAGGTGTAATAACCGGTTCCCATGATGATGTTGAGGCCCGTGGCCCGCGACACCCGGGCCAGAGATGCCGGCGCCCGCCCCAACCCCCAGTTGGAACGGTCTGCAATGGACTTCCCACCGGCGTGTTTGTACGGCAGCAGCTCCTGAATGGCCACCTCCTCATCATCCAGTATCAGGTTGTCCTTGTTTTCACTGTAATGATACCGGAGCCAGGCGTGATTTTCCAACTTCACAGGCGCCATGGCCTTTGCCCGAATCACGGCGTCATCCCCCGGCGGTACGAAGCGGACCGAGATGTCGATAAATATGTGCTCGTGCATGAGGGTAAACCCCAAGTCATCCGGATCGATGGGTCCGAGAACCGTTTGTACCTTGCCGACAAGATCGGATATCTCCATCTTTCACCTCCCCGTTGAATATGAACATTTCTGGAAAAGCCTGAAGCGGACTGGAAGAATAGTATTCCGTTAATAAAGCGAGTAATAAACTCCTCTCCCTTTTCCCCGTTGAACCAATTGTCCGTTTTTAGCAAGCTGCTGAATGTGTTTCTTGACCGTATTTCGATTTGCCTGAAGCGTTTTTGAAATAAAAGATACAGTAATGCGCCCATGCTCGCGTGCCAGATGGATGATTTTTTCAGATAGCTCGGGTAATTTCCGGGCATCTCTTTCGCGTTCGATTTTTTTAACCAGGTGATCCTTTTGCTTTTTGAGCATTTCGAGGAAAAACACTGTCCAGGAAATAGAAAAACTTTCATCGGCCGGGAGGCTTTTTTGTGCTTCCCTCAACGCCAGGTAGTATTGATCCTTGTTGGCTTCCACGATCCTTTCATGCGAAGTATAAAGGATAAAGTCATAACCGCTGCGGAGCAACATTATATTGGTCAAAACCCTTGCCAAGCGGCCGTTTCCGTCTTGAAACGGATGAATCGCAAGAAAACGAACGACAAAATCTGCGATAGTCAGCAATGGATGAATGTCTTCATTACGAAAACGTTTTTGTGTAAATTCAACGAGAGATTCCATCAACATCGGTGTTTGCATGGGAGTGGCTGTTTCAAAAATAATCCCGATTTGATTTCCGTTGGAATCAAATGCGGCAACATGATTCGGATGCTTCTTATAATTACCCTGATGCCAACTGTCTTTGCTTGAAAACTGCAACACAATTTGGTGGAGGTATTTTATATTGTTTTCCGTAAGATCGATTTCGTTATAGCTTTCTTGTATCCGCTCCATCGCTTTTGCATAGCCGGCAACCTCCTGTTCGTCTTGGCTTCGGAAGGAGCGCATATCTAAACCCTTCAGCAGTGCTGATACTTCCGAATCATTCAAACGTCCACCTTCGATACGCGTGGAAGAGCCGATCGACTCGATGGTTGCAATGATCCGTAATGTTGACAGTGTCTCAGGGGAGATGCTGGCAAAGCCTTTCCAATACCCTTTAAATTCTTCGATTTCGGCGATCAAATTTATAATGCGTGGTGTCATTAAATCTCCAAGGTTGATTCCATACCCGTTTATTTATCCATTATTATCCAATAATTACAGGTCGTGTCAAGTCTAAATGGATATTAATGGATACTTTTTAGATAAGACGTGAAAAGGCCGGCCAACCTGAGAGGGCAGATAAAACGCAAAGGTGGAGACGCGGAGCAATGATGATATTCAGTTTACAAAAGCACCAGGCTCTAAAAAATCAAATCTTTACTTATTTCCTTTACCGAGGTGCAGCCGCACAGCCGCATGGCGAGCTCGAAGTCTTTACGAAGAATGTCCAATATACGCTTAACGCCGTCTTCTCCGTCCTGGGCAAGCCCCCAGATAACGGGTCTTCCCACACCGACTGCTTTGGCTCCGAGGGCTATGGCTTTCAGCACATCGGTTCCCCGGCGGATACCGCCATCCATGAGCACTTCGATTCGATCTTCCACTGCTTCCCCAATATCAGTTAATGCATCGATGGTGGCCGGGACCGTATCCAACTGCCTGGCCCCGTGATTCGATACGATCACACCGGCAGCACCGTGATCGACGGCAAGCCGGGCATCTTCCGGATGCAGAACGCCTTTGAGCAATACGGGAAGTTTGGTATTGGCACAAAGCCATTCCACGTCCTTCCAGGACAAGGCCGGATCAAACTGCCAGGATACGTAGGACGCCAGTCCGGAACCGGATTCACCATCGGGAAACTGGTCACTCCCCGAAGACAGATTCTTAATGGAAAGACCTTCCGGCAGGCGAAACCGGTTTTTAATATCCCTCTCCCGGCGTCCCCAGATCTGCGCATCCACGGTTAACGCAATGGCCTTGCACCCCGCCGCCTCTGCCCTCTGAATCAAGGATTTGGTGGCCTGTTTGTCCTTATACACATAGAGTTGAAACCAGACCGGTCCGACGGCCTCGGCCATCACCTCCTCGATGGAACTGTTGGCAAGGGTGCTGAGAATCATGATGGTTCCGCCTTTTCCGGCTGCACGGGCGACCGCCACCTCTCCCTCAGGATGCGCCATACGGTGGAATGCCGTGGGCGCCACCAGTATCGGCATGGATATGGTTTCACCAAACAGGGTTATTTTGATATCCCGTTTGCTGATGTCTTTCAGCACCCTGGGTTTCAGCCGAATCCGCTCGAATGCCGCGTGATTTTCGCGCAGGGTGATTTCATCATTGGCCCCGCTCGAATAGTAATCAAAAGCGATTTTGGGTAGCTTCTCCCTGGCAGCGGCTTCATAGTCGAAAACACTTACAAGGTCCCTTTTGTCCATTTTATCAGTCCTCCTCTCCCCTACGCAGGTTTTCATGGGTTTTCTTTTCAAAAGAATCATACGTTGAAGATTCGTAAAGAATCAAGACCATATA
>CAYSUA010000642.1:0-2499 GCA_964433795.1 uncultured Desulfobacteraceae bacterium
TCGTCAACGATTTCCGGACATGGTCACCGGAGACGTGCATTACGAAGACTCGAATATGCATTATGAAAATTCGAATGAACGACTCGGAGGGTATTAAATGAAAGACCAGGCGCGGGTGGTCGTTATCGGCGGCGGCATTACCGGGTGCTGTGTGCTTTATCATTTAGCCATGGCCGGTTGGACGGATATTATACTCATTGAAAAAGGAGAACTCACCAGTGGCGCAACGTGTCAGGCCGCCGGAATGCTCACCCAATTCAACACCTCACCCACCATGATGCGCATACGAAAATACAGCGTTGAAATGTACGGCAGGCTAAACGCTTATGAGAAAGTCGGCAGTCTGCGAATCGCTTCCAGCAAAGAACAATTCAAAACCTTGCAGCGTGAAGTCAGCCAGGCCAAGGCCCTGGGCCTGGATGCTGAAACCATATCCCCCAAAGAGACCCTGGACCTGATGCCGTGGATGAGTGATAAAAATCTTTACGGCGGCCTCTATCTGGCCGACGAAGGACACCTGGACCCGTACGGGGCTACCCTGGCGGTTGCCAAAGCCGCCACAGATCTGGGTGCGACCATTTATACCCATACGCGGGTAACCGGAATCGGCCTGTCTCCAAAAGGCGATGTCTCTCAGGTTCTTACCGATAAAGGTAATATTCGGTGTGAAACGGTTGTCAATGCCGCCGGCATCTGGGGGGCTCAGGTCGCTTCCATGGCGGGTGTTCATATTCCCTCGACGCCGGTGGTTCATCAACACGCAGCACTGACCGCAGTTCCCGGTCACGAAATCCCGGGAGACAGTCCCTGCTTTCGTGATACGGATTTCCTGATTTACGGTCGGCCCGAAGGCGGCAGCTATCTTTTCGGTGGCTGGGAACCGAATCCGGCGGTTTGCTGGATAGACGGTGTGCCGTGGGAACACAGCGCCTCTGAGGTGTCAAATGACTTCGAGCAGTTTGAGCCGCTTATGGAAAATGCCATTGAGCGATACCCGTTTCTGGCCGATGCCGGTCTGGTGAGCCTTGTGGCCCATCCGGATGCCTTTTCACCGGACTCGAAGCCGATTATCGGCCCGTGGCCGGGAATCCGGGGCTTCTGGCTGGCATGTGCCGCTTCCATGAACGGTTTCGGCGGCGCCGGCGGAATCGGCAAAGCGCTTGCCGAGTGGATCATCGAAGGGGAAACCGAAATCGATGTTCACAGCTACCGCGCCTGGCGTTTTGGAAAAATCAATAACGACCCCGACTATGCGGCGGAATGCGCGCGTGAATGCTACAAATATTACTACCGCACCCGCTATCCCAACGACGAAGATGAAAGCGCCCGCCCGCGACGGACCAGCCCGTTTTACCACCGCCTTCAGGATCTCGGCGCTGTTTTCGGAAAGAAAAACGGGTGGGAACGACCGCTTTACTTCATGCCGGGCAAACCCTGGAGACGTGCCGGTGAGGACCAGCGCGAATGGGGGGGCTGGGTCAAACCCGCATACTTTGATATTGTCGGTGAAGAACATAAAGCTTTTCGGGAGCGTGTGGGTCTCATCGATTTGAGTTCCTTCGGAAAGATCGATGTCAAAGGACCGGGGGCGCTGCCGCTTCTTCAGAGACTATCGGCGAATAATATTAACCGGCCTTCGGGAACCGTTGTTTACACCCAGTTCCTCAGTGAGTCCGGCGGAATGGTTTCAGACATCATTATCATCTGCCTCGATAAAAACCATTTTCGAATGATCACAGGATCGAGTTCTATCGACCATGACCTGGGATGGATCCGATTGAACTTGCAATCGACGGACCCGCCCGTTGAAATTTATAACGTGACCGAAGATTATGCCGCCATCGGCATGTGGGGGCCCAGAGCCCGGCAAGTGCTTGAGGGAATTATTGAAGATGATTTCTCGAACGAAGCGTTCCCGTATATGACGGCAAAAACAATAACCTTAAACGGAATTGAAGTGTTGATTCAGCGGGTCAGCTATGTGGGGGAGTCGGGGTGGGAATTTTATCCGACGACGGACAAGGCAATCTTTGTTTGGGACAGGCTGTGGGCGGCCGGACAGGAATTCAATATGGTCGCTTGCGGTTATAAAACAGTAGATTCACTCCGCCTGGAGAAAGGATACTGCGCATTTGGAAGCGATCTGACGATGCTGGAAAACCCATTCGAGGCCGGCTTGGAATTTTGTGTGAATCTGAACGACGGCGGCGATTTCATGGGCCGCGACGCCCTCCAAGAAATCAAAAATGAGGGAATCAGCCAACGCCTCTCCATACTGATCATCGGTGATGAAGACTATCTTCCCATTTATGGTGGAGAAGCCGTTTTTTCAAGCGACAAGGTAATCGGTCGCATTCGCAGCGCCGGTTACGGCTATACGGTGAAAAAGAACATCGGATATGTCTATCTGCCCTTGGAACTGGCTACACCGGATAAACGGCTTGAGGTCGAGCTATTCGGAGAACGCGTTACGGCCCGGGTGGCTGAACGCGTTTTGAT
>CAYSUA010000642.1:2509-3665 GCA_964433795.1 uncultured Desulfobacteraceae bacterium
CCGGTGGATACCCGGCTTGACGTCGAAATATTCGGCGAACCCGTGGAGGCGAGGGTAACTGCGCGCGTTCTAGTCGATCCCAAAGGAGAACGGCTGCGGTAAATGGAATGTCGGTAATCGCAACCATTCTCCTTCTCATTTCTGCTTTCACCCACGCCGGCTGGAACCTGATAAGTAAAAAGGAACACCCCACCCATGCTTTCTTCCTGGTGGCCAACACAATCGGGGCGATCTGCATATTCCCGATCCTTCTTTTTTTCCGAAAACAAGTTCCTTTAATTCCGACAACGGTGTGGCTATTTGTGGTCATGTCCGGTTTTTTCCTGGCTGCTTATATGGCAACACTTGCCGGTGCTTATCGCAACGGTGATATATCCATTGTTTATCCGATAGCTCGTTCGCTGCCGGTTATTTTTGTTTTTATTGCGACACTTGTTTTAGGAAAGGGCCATGAGATCAGCCGGCTGCTTTTGCTCGGTATTATCCTTGTCGCGACCGGTTGCATGGTATTGCCGATGAAATCATTTGGTGATTTTCGTTTCCGCAACTATCAAAACATTTGTTGTTTGTTGGCACTGCTGTCCGCCATCGGCGTAGCCGGATACACAATCGTTGATGACGAAGCCCTTCGCCGGTTGAGGGGACTTGACGGGATGCCGTTCAAACCGGTAGAGGGTACTCTCTTTTATATGGCTCTGGAGGGCATCAGTTGCTCAATCTGGCAGGGAGCTTTCATGCTTTTCATTCCCGGTGAAAAGAAACATATGATCGAAGTGATAAAGCGGAGTAAAAGTGCTGCCGCTATTACAGGAATCGGGATATACCTGACTTACGGATTGGTTCTGGCTTCTATGAACTATGTTACGAATGTCAGCTATGTGGCTGCATTTCGCCAGCTCAGTATCCTATTGGGGGCCATATTCGGCATGACGTTGCTTTCTGAGCCGCGATATTTGCCAAAAGCAATGGGTATTATAGCTATATTCATCGGTCTGATCTTAACCGGAATAGGATAAGCCGGTGATACCGCATCTCCTTGTTTGTCGGCTATATCTTCCAGATTGTTATGGGGTAAGTCGGTTTGAAAGGAATTAATAGCCACTAAGTTAATCCGGGGAAAGTCAAGAGAAAAATTTAGGTCAAAAAATAAGCGCTT
>CAYSUA010000643.1:0-3662 GCA_964433795.1 uncultured Desulfobacteraceae bacterium
ACGTTGGTAAAATGACAGAGGTGGCAGGATGCCTTAGTAGCCTCGAACTTTTTTTCCTCGGTTTCGTGCTGGTGGCAGGATACACAGTTGAGCTTCATCCCCTCGATCTGATTCTTTTCTTCGAAATGGGGCTTATGGGTAAACAACACCTTATCGGTAAACTGGATTTTCTTTGTCTTGAATTCATCTTTGGGACTACCGTGACAATTAGCGGTCATGCAGCTCGCATCGACGATTTTCGGCCTTGTCAGCACTGTCTCCCCACCCAGCTTGACATAGGAGAACCGCTCGGGCGGTGCCTTCGGAATATGCGCTTTCGTGGAATCGGATTTTGTACTCGCCGTACCGGAGCTGCTCGATCCTTCAATCTTTGGGGGAGGATAATGGCATTCCACGCAACCGACTTCCTTGTGTTTCCCTTTCTTCCATAGATCATGGCCTTTTTTGACCACATCCGGGTAAGTCAGAATATGGCAGTAGCCGCAGAAGAATTGTGGTTTCGGTATTTCGGGTTGAGGGAGTTCGGTCTGAAGCGTATCGGGCTGGCCGATGCCGAGGGCCGGAGAAATCAAAACAACGGATACCATTCCCAAGGCTACCGCAATTAATCCAAGAAAACTCAAATTTCCTTTAGTCATGATACTCTTCCTCGTCTTGATCATCTTGATAAATACTCCTAATCCAGTAAAAAAGTTCATCCGGATCAACCGGTCTGTTCAGACAAGCGTAGACGTGATAGCAAATGGCTTCCTTTAACTCCGGATGGAACTGATGTATGGAGACACAAAAAATATAGGTGCCCGGAAATCTCAATGCGAATTGCCGGATGTCCCTGTTTGTTAGGGGCACCGTATCGATATCGATAAACACCCCTAAGCAGTCCTGACCCTCAAAGCACTGTTCCAACTGCGGAACTGAGTGTATGGGAACGGCCGGATAGTTCTTTTGCTCGATCAATGCGCACAACTCCTTGCATTGCGCTTCATCCGTATCCAACACGACAATCTTCTTCTGCATTTCGGTTTTCTTATTAAAACCTTGGGTTGGTAGAAGAAAAAATGAGAAATCGATCACAAACAATTACCACATTGCAGCACTAGACATGCTAAAGCATTGCCACAATGTAGCATTATATATGCCAACAATTTGAAATATTATCTAATGATCGGAAATGATGATTGGAAGATGAATTGGAAGTCGTCTTAACTAATTAATAATATTAGTCTAAATTTTTATTTGTGAAATAGCTCTTGCTTTGAAAAACTAGATTGAAGACACATATAGAGAGAATTTGAAAACGATCAATAGTGTCCCGAATATGGACACAATAATTCAAAAAACTAATATATCTTATTATTTAAGTTAGTTACGATTATCTATAAACGGGACACTTTTTAGTGTCTGGACACAAGTAAGCGCCGAAAAACACTCAGTCGATATGGTATTTCTGAAACAGTGACTCTGAGTGAATATTTAGATTGGTAAAGAAACCGATAACAGCTTAATGGAGGGTGGGTTTGGATATTTGATATTTTTTAAGTTTTACATAAAGGGTGCTTCGGCCGATTCCCAACCGATTGGCCGCTTCCCTTTTGTTCCAGTTGCACGATTCAAGCATTTCAATGAGGACTTGTTTCTCGTTCTCTTCCAGAGTCTTTCCCGATTCTGGTTCGCCCATCCCCATTCCCATCAGCATGGATCCGGATTCGTTTGCTTCAAGAAGCCCGGATGGCAGATCTGCAACTTCGATACGATGACCTTTTACAAGCACGGTTGCATGTTCGATACTGTTTTCAAGTTCCCGAACATTGCCCGGCCAGGAATAATCGAGCAGCTTTCTCATGGCACCCGTACTGAAATCCCGAATGCCTTTGTCCTGTTCGGCTGCAGACCGACGAAGAAAGTGCCGGGCCAACAATGGAATATCATTCCGCCTCTCTCTCAGTGGCGGGAGAAAGATCGGGATGACATTCAAGCGGTAAAAGAGGTCTTCCCTGAATCGACCGTTCTTGACTTCTTCCAGCAGGTTGCGATTGGTGGCTGCTATGATGCGGGCATCCACAACGAGGCTTTCTTCTCCGCCAACCCGTTCGAACTTACGATTTTGAAGCACCCTTAGTAACTTGATCTGGGCAGTCGGTGCAATCTCGCCCACCTCATCCAGGAAAATGGTTCCTCCTCGCGCTTGCTCGAAGCGCCCTTTCTTTTGGCGGGTAGCGCCGGTAAACGCCCCTTTCTCATGACCAAACAACTCGCTTTCAAGAAGTGTGGCCGGGTATGCAGAACAATTGATAACGATAAACGGATTATCGTTTCGGAGGCTTCTGTTGTGTATGGCCCTGGCAACCAACTCTTTTCCGGTGCCGCTCTCACCCTGAATCAGGACGGTGGCATCGGTGGAAGCCACATCCTTGATCAGGTTGTATATGACCTGCATCTTGGCGTCTTTACCGATCAATCCACCGAATTCGGCAGATTGCTCTATCCTGCTGCGAAGTTGACGGAGCTCCTCTTCCTGAGAAAGAGACCGGTGGACGGCACCTGAGGTTTGCTCCATGATCAGGTTGATAATATCTAGCTCCTTGGTGGCGCACTGACAATCGTCCGGACAAGAGATTAGCATCCCTCCGAGAAGCTGATGTTCATGAAACATGGGGAATAAGGCCATCCGGTTGGAAGTTCGAAACGATTCGGGCAATATTTCGGAATGGATTTGATCTTGCGACAAAAAAGCAACCTTTTGTTCACCGCTGAAAAGTCCACTCATCTCCTCAGCACAGGATTGATCGTCAAAGGATCGCGAGGCGCCATCTGAAAACACCATAAGAGAGTCGTGATCGGCGCTGCATATCAGCAGTGCCATGTTGGTGCAAGTAACGATTTCCTGCAGTTTTTCAATAAGATAGGTTGCCACATGATTGAGGTTCAAAAGGGCTCCGATCTCCTGTGCGATGGTAAATGAGGTTCGGGTCTGCCGGTGGGCACGATCCAATTCCAGGTTCTTTGTTTCCAGGCGTTCCGTATACTCCTGAAGCCTCTGAGTGTATTCTTTAATGCGTCTTAACATTTTATAAAAGGAGGCGGTCAATGTTCCCACCTCGTCATATCCTTTGATATCGATGCTGAGTTCCAGATTATCCTCGTCAATTTTTTCAACAGCTTTTGATAAATTGGATAACGGTTGGATGGTTCGTTTAATAAAAAGGTGGCATGCATACAAAGAGAACAGTAAAACCAGGAGCGTAAATCCACTCATCTGAAGCCACAGTTGTTTAATTCGGTTGTGGTACGGCTCTTCAGAATAGCCCAGGCGAAGCACGCCCGCCTTTTGTGAAAAAATCGGCCAGGCAATGTCCAGAAACCGTTCCTTCCGGTTAGAAACAATATGCTCTAAATGACCATGTTCGGTATCGATTGGCGAATTCGCGGAGATGAGCTTAGCCGGAACCCCGTCGATAAAGGTATGGGTCAAGATCCGATCGTCCCTTACGATAAAAATGTATGAAATGGAACTGTTGCTGCGACGCTGGTCATCGATAAGCTTTTGCAGCGCCACCAGATCGTTGATGAGGATTTTGTCGGCGGCATCCAGGGCCAGAGAGTGAGCGATATTTTCCGCCTGCGCAAGAGCCCCCTGATACAGGCTGATGCTGTAACGATGG
>CAYSUA010000644.1:0-2327 GCA_964433795.1 uncultured Desulfobacteraceae bacterium
TCATGCTGTTCGCTGTAACGCTCCCTAATACGTGGAACCTCAGACAGTCACACGCACACGAATCGGATCACCTCCAAAGCCTATTCTCGCAAACAACATCTTATTCCATTCAACATTCAATGTTGAACGTTCGATGTTCAATGTTCATTTTGTTGACGCTTATGGGGCCGAGCCCCTCGCGTTCCGTATAGCCTGATTATACCGAAACAGTCCGATCATCGCCAACGCCAGTGCATCTGAAGCATGATAGGGTCGAATCGGCTTTGAAATATTTAAATGGCGGCGCACGGATTTTTCAAGCTGTGCCTTCGATGCATTTCCGTTGCCGGTGAGTATCTGTTTGGCCAACCGCACCGGTATCTCGGTTATGGGTATATTGGAACGACAGCCGGCCAGCAGCACAATCCCGGTTACTTTGCCGAGGGTGATCCCCGATGTTGGATACTTTTCCAAGGAGAACACATCTTCCACCACCATCAAATCAGGTCTTTCAGCTTCCAAAATACCTATCAGTTGGGTAAAGATACGGTCAAGGCGTTTTGCGTGAGCAAGGTCTTTTGTGGTTCGAATACTGCTAAAAGAATACGATCCAACCTTTATTCCCATCCCCCCAACAATTCCGATTCCAGTTGCTGCAAGACCCGGATCGATTCCGATGATTTTCAACTGATTCTGTTTATGATGGGCCTGTACCAAAACCTCGTCTCTCTGAAAAAAGAAAAGCGTCGTTACCAGAGGTAACGGCGCTTATAAAATGGAGTTGAACTCCTATTTGATTTCCTTAAGTTTTTGTTTCGCAATTTTAGCTTCGTTTGATTTGGGGTACTTGCTCACCAGTTCTCTTAATATCAAACGAGAATTTTTTTTGTCCCCCAGGTTGAAAAATGCCAGCCCCTGCTTCAGGTGGGATGCTTGAACCTTGTTTCCTTTGGGATAATTTTCGATCACTTTCTGATACTCTAAAATAGCCTTTTCGTACCACTTTTCACGGTAATAGGTCTCTCCGATCCAGAACTGGGCATTGTCTGCATTTCCTGATTTCGGATACTTCTCCAAGAAGTCCTGGAACCCCTGGCGAGCGCCGTCAAAATCCCCTTTATCAAATACTGCTTTGGCCGATCGGTATACATCTTTCTCAGTCGGTTCTTTCTTGACGGGCGCTTCCGGTTTTGGACTCGGTTCCGGTTTTGGAGCCGGTTCGGGCTTTGAAATCGTCTGCTTTGAAGCTTCAAGATTCAAATATTGCTCGATTCGGGAAAGCCGATCTTTGTTCTCAAACGTGACTTCTTCAACTCGGTCCATTCGGCCGCCTTGCTGGGTTTCCGTTTCTTTGGCAGTTTCCAGCTGCTGTTTTAATGCATACTCTTTTTCTTCAAATCCACCCCTGAGATATCGTATCTCTTCCCGAATCTGGCTAAGATTTTCATGAAACCCGGCCACCCGCCCCCTGAGGTCTTGGTTCGTCTCATCCTCGGTTTTAGTGATGGAATCCAGCTGCCCTTTCATGGATTCCAGCCGGGATTCGATGTGCGCCATCCCCTCATCGGCTTTTGACTGTTGTTTATCGATGCGCTGTTCCAGCTCGAAATTTCGCTCTTCCAGCACCACGAGCCTCTCTTCGAGGGTAACGCATCCACTAAGCAGCAATCCGGGAATAAGAATTGCGAATACGAAGGTTTTCATGGGACCTGCTTCCGTGGTTAAGATGGAGATATAGTCCAATGATAATAGTAATATGGATGACCAGCCCGCTGCAGGTACGGAAACCGACGCTTGGCCGATTCATTCATCCATGCCGCAGCAGCGGAAATGACAAACCGTTGGGCAAGCGGCAGGCCAGGCGAACAAACACTCAGGCTGCCGCTTGCATCAAATATTTGTGTCTAAACAGGTTGTAACAGGGCTACCAGACGACAAACTGCGCCCGACGATTCTTCGCCCAAGCGGCTTCGTTATGCCCCATAGCAACCGGTCTGTTTTCACCATGTGATATGGTGGTGAGCCGGGATTCGGCAATTCCCAAATTAAGGAGAAATTCTTTTGCACTGTTGGCACGTCGATCTCCCAGAGCAAGGTTGTATTCGTCGGTTCCCCGCTCATCACAGTGACCTTCAATACGTGCCTTGATTTTCGGGTTCGCTTTCATGAACGCCGCTTTCATTTTCAGCGCTCTTTGAGCCTCGGGTTTAAGGCTGTACCGATCGAAATCAAAGTAGATGTGCTCTTGTTCAAATCGAACCCTTTTCCCTTTCTCCACTTTTTTCCTCGCCTCTGCGCTGGACATGGCAAGCCGTTCTTGCTCGAGTCTCTGTTCTTCCAGTGCCTTT
>CAYSUA010000644.1:2337-3658 GCA_964433795.1 uncultured Desulfobacteraceae bacterium
GCTCTGCTTTCTGCTTATCCAGATCGGCTGTCTTGGCCGCTTCGCCTGTTGCCGCCGGCGTTTTGGCGGAAGGCTTAACGGTTTTTTTAGCACATGAAGTGGTAAAGAGCAGTCCCGGGATGATAAACAAAAGGGCCAAAGCTATCCAATACTTTTTCCGCATTTTTTCCTCCTTTTAGATACTTGTACCGCTTAATTGTTTGTAACTCTTCCAGACCATTCAGGATTTGTCTGCTCGCCCGGAAGAGCAAGCAAACGCCGTTGATCTGTTCCAAAAGCCGTCATTACATATATTCTAGAAGGTCCTTCACGGGTGGAACTAAAAGCGATCATACTTCCATCCGGTGACCATGAAGGCGATTCGTCATCTCTTTGGTTATCGGTCAATTGAAGCAAACCCGTTCCGTCGGTTTTGATGACGTAGATGTCAAAATTTCCGCTTATCGAACCGGCATACGCGATCTTATCTCCTTTGGGCGACCAGGCCGGAGATGTATTATATCCACCGTAAAATGTCAGTCTTTCCACATATCCAGAATCTATATCCTTGATGTAGATCTGGGGTTTGCCGGCCCGATCGGAAACAAATGCAATTTTCTTGCCGTCCGGCGACCAGGTCGGTTGGGTATCAATGCCGTAACTTTTAGTCAATCTCTTAATAATTTTCCCGGTTCCGGTCAATAGGTAAATTTCCGGATCCCCCTGATAAGACAATGTGGCTGCCAGGGCAAACTTCCCGGGGACCCAGGCCGGCGTGATATTTATCCCTTTTTTGGCAACCACCGTACCCCGTTTATCCTTCACATGCCTGATGTAGAGGTCCGGTCTGCCCTTAAAGTATGAGGTATAGGCAATCCATTGGCCGTCATAGGACCATGCCGGAGAAAGGTTGATATTTTTGTTATTCGTAAACGCTTTCGGACTGTACCCATCGAAGTTGCATGTATAGATCTCTTTTTTCCTATTCAATTTGGATTCAAAGGCCAGTTTACTGTCAAACACCCCCCGATTTCCGGTCAAAAGGAATATGACATCGCTGCAAAAACGATGAATCATTTTCCGTTGGTCCTCCGGCCACCCCTTGTAACGCTTTCCGACAATCATTCTCTCCTTGAAGGTATCATAGAGCCGAAGTTCCATTTCAACAATATCGGCCTGGACAGAAACGCTTCCGGTGGTCAGGAGTTCGGCACCGATGGCGGTCCAGTTTTTAAAATTGATCCCTGAGGCAGTCCATTGGGAATTCTCATCGATGAGAAACGCACCGCGATCCAACATCTTAAAGTATCCCGTAAACTCAAGGGAATTTGAAAGCAGATCG
>CAYSUA010000645.1:0-3655 GCA_964433795.1 uncultured Desulfobacteraceae bacterium
GGTTTGACCAGCTTTCACCTTTGGCCGAGTAGTTGATCTTAGAATTGTTTTCAAATAAAAAAGCTTCTGGTGGAGCCAGTCGCAATATATTGCAGTAAGGGTTGCGGGACGCTCTTTAACAATTAAATTGAAACAGTATCTAACTGTTATTTAAAAGAATTTATAGTGAAAAGCATGGCATTTTATCACTTCAATACCTCATTAGTGGAGTTTTTATTACCGTACCGGATGTAGAGCTCATAGGAAAAAAACCTTTTTTGTACAGATTAATCGAGATATTAAATTTTAAAAGAAAAGAGCGTCCAGCTTTACGACCGTTGTGCGAGAGATGGATAGAGGATCTTGGCATGAATAAACAGATATGATAGAATTCGATTATGGGAAAACTCGAAAAACTATACGAGCACATTTTGATGCGCAGGTCGGACGCGAATGTACCTTTCGAAACGTTATGTAACCTGCTCAAGCGGCTTGGGTTTGATGAGCGAATCAAAGGCGATCACCACATTTTTACCAAAGACGATGTTGAGGAAATTCTCAACCTACAACCCAAAGATGGTAAGGGGAAACCATACCAGGTTAAACAAGTCAGGGATGTGATCCTGAAATATCATATTCGTATTGGAGAATGACGATGGATAATAAATACGAAATCATTATTTTTTGGAGTTCTGAGGATAATGCCTTTGTAGCCGAGGTTCCGGAACTCCCCGGATGCATGGCCGATGGTAAGACCTACCAGGAGGCTATCGGCAACGCGGAGCAAATTATCGAGGAGTGGATCGAAACTGCCACAAAACTCGGTAGACCCATCCCTCAGCCTAAGGGCCGTCTTGCGTATGCCTGATTAGCAGTGGTGGCCGCACAACAATGGCATGAAGATGGACGGGCTATATCCCCGCGGCTTCGATAAAGGCTGTATTTGCTTAGCTTATTTACTCTCCCACATAGTCCGAGCTTCACTCCGCCCGCCACTTATGCCTGGGTTAGCTGTGCAACAAGAAACCATAACAACATAAAGGAGGTAACATCATGGCGAATGAAAAGAAAAAATTAACAACCAATGCTGGTGCCCCTGTTGCCGACAACCAAAATGTCCTCACTGCAGGCCCCCGTGGTCCTATGTTGCTTCAAGATGTCTGGTTTCTCGAAAAGCTTGCAAGTTTTGACCGGGAGGTAATTCCCGAACGGCGTATGCACGCAAAAGGGTCAGGGGCCTTTGGCACTTTTTCCGTAACCCACGATATAACCAAATATACGAAGGCCAAGATATTCTCTGAGATCGGCAAAACAACAGAAGTGTTTGTTCGCTTTTCCACCGTTGCCGGCGAACGTGGGGCCGCAGACGCGGAACGTGACATTCGCGGCTTCGCCATGAAATTCTATACCGAAGAGGGTAATTGGGATCTCGTAGGCAACAATACCCCTGTCTTCTTTTTGAAAGACCCCTTGAAATTTCCTGACCTGAACCATGCGGTTAAGCGAGACCCTCGCACCAATATGCGCAGTGCGAAAAATAATTGGGATTTTTGGACAAATCTGCCAGAGGCACTGCATCAAGTAACCATAACTATGAGTGATCGTGGGATCCCGTTGTCTTACAGGCATATGAACGGTTACGGTAGCCATACGTTCAGCCTGATTAATGATGCGGGAGAGCGACATTGGGTAAAATTTCACTTCAAGACTCAACAGGGCATTAAATGCCTTGCTGACGCTGTGGCCGAAGCACTGATTGGCACGGACAGGGAAAGCCACCAGCGAGACCTTTATGAAAGTATTGAGAAGGGAGAATTTCCCAAGTGGAAAACGCAGATCCAAATTATGACTGATAAAGACGCGGCAAATTGTCCTTTCAACCCCTTTGATTTGACAAAGGTTTGGCCGCATGGCGATTATCCGATGATTGATGTGGGTATTCTCGAACTGAACCGCAATCCTGAAAATTACTTTGCAGATGTGGAACAGGCGGCATTCAATCCCGCAAATATTGTTCCTGGCATTGGTTTCTCTCCAGATAAGATGTTACAGGGGCGTCTTTTCTCTTATGGAGATGCTCAGCGCTACCGGCTTGGAGTCAATCACCACCTGATCCCTGTCAACAAACCACGCTGCCCGTTTCACAGTTTCCATAGAGATGGAGCTATGCGTGTTGATGGCAACCACGGCAGTACACTAGGTTATGAGCCGAACAGTTACGGAGAATGGCAGCAACAACAGGATTTTTCCGAACCGCCGTTAAAGCTTTCAGGGGCTGCCGCTCACTGGAACCATCGGGAAGACAACGACGATTATCACAGCCAAGCGGGTGATCTTTTCAGGTTAATGAATGCTGAACAACAAAAGGTACTTTTTGAAAACACGGCCAGGGCCATGGGGGATGCCCCTCGAAACATTAAAGTTAGGCATATTGGCAACTGCATGAAAGCCGACCCAGCTTATGGTCAAGGAGTGGCTTTGGAAATGGACATCCCTTTGGATGAAATTAAATAAAAACATCATCAGCTAACCAGGCGCTGCACATTGACCGCAAGGGGCGCGGGCTTTTTGCCTGTTGCTCCTTGTGGTGTTTCAGTTGCTTGTCGCATGGGTTTTCGTCCCCTTGCGGCAAGTGAGCTTGATCGTTCGGCGGGGGATCTAAAGTAGTTGAAGATGAATTTAGTGGCTACCAGAGAGAACGAATTGGGTATTGTGTAACAAGCGGGTCAGGGGTAAGAATTGTAAGAGAATGTTCAATCTCCTGACATACAAGCATACGGTCAAAAGGATCTTTGTGCGGAGTAGGTAGTTTACATAGGTGCAACGTATCTTGTTCCGATAAATCTAAGCTGGTGACCATGTGTCTTTTTCGCTCTTTGGGAATAAATTTATCAGGTGAAAGAGGGAGAGCCAATTTGCCCAAACGAAATTTAACATTGATTTCCCAGGCAGAAACAGCACTTAGATAGACTTCATTTTTCGGGTCGGCAAAAGCGTCAATTGCCGTAGGTGACAGCTCTTCACTACCCTTAGTCAACCAAAGAAAAGTGCAGGTGTCTAGTAGAAATTTCACGAATCTTCGCCATTAAAAGCAGCAACAATATCGTCCGGGAGAGGATCAAAAAAAGCTTCGCTAATTTTAAAGTCAGGATATTCTTTGCCAGCCAGACCAATTGGACGTTTTTTATTTGGGGGGGCCGCAATCGGTTTTATTTCAGCAATAGGTACATTCCGTTTACAGACTATAACTGTTTCTCCATTGCTGACTTTTGCAAGGAAGCTCGAGAAATGGGTTTTTATTTCATTTATGTTTAGGCTTATCATGGTCTTATAATAAGTCATAAAGTTGGTCATGTCAACGATATAATTACTCAAAATAGAGAAAATAGGGGTCAAGTCTACATTTGACCGTTGGCCAACAAAATATCAAATTGTCCGAAGTGGTACGTATCTTTTTATTTGATGAAACAGAGCAAAATATAACGTGACAAAACGTGGCAAATGTGACTGGCAGGTACAAGATGGCATTGATAACGGTCAAATGTAGACTTGACCCCAAACTTTATATGGTTTTAATTAAAAAGTGAGATAAACTACAAATAAAATGAAAGAAAACCAGGAAAATCAAATTGGACAGGAAATCAAGTATCAGATAGTGGGTTGGATACTTTTTATT
>CAYSUA010000646.1:0-1787 GCA_964433795.1 uncultured Desulfobacteraceae bacterium
AAACACCAAATACTAAACACTCTCGTAAAAACTCGTTTTTCTAACTTTTTACGAGGCCATCAATTTTCAATCTATCCTATGTTCTACTTGGCTCCTGGAAATTCCGGATCTTCTGCCGTCATGACTTCAAGAAAGGCCGTTTGTCCGTTTTCGGTCTGGGAAATTGCCCGCTGTAACGCCGGTTTTAACTCGTCAACCTTTTCTACGCGTTCCGTATAGCTGCCGAGCCCTTCCGCCACTTTGGCGTAGTCACCGGAGAGCCGGTGCACGTTGTCGCGTGCGGTTGAAATGGGCAGTTTGCTGGTGTAGCCGCCCATTACGCCGTTGTTCATCAAAACGGTAAGGATCGGTATCTGATTTCGAACCGCTGTTTCGAGGTCCATTCCCACCATACCGAATGCGGTATCTCCCATAAGATTAATGGCCAGCCAGTCCGGTTTTGCCAGCTTTGCGCCCATGATTAACCCCAGACTTGAACCCAGAGGCGTCGACTTTCCCCACCCGATGTAACCGTGGGGAACCGCCGCTTCGTACAGCGGAACGAGCTGATCTCTCGGGCAGCCGGAATCATGGGTGATAACCGTTTGATGTGGGTTTACGGTATCCATGATTTCCCGTACTACACGATAGGGACTGATGGGTTCTTCGTCTGACGTCAACCGAGGCTTCCATTTTTCCAGGAAACTGTTTTTTACTGTCTGAATCTCTGAAATCAACTGATCGTCAGCTCCCCTTCCTTCGGATCCCACACTGGATTTGACCTCGGCAATGATTTGGGCGAGCACCCGTTTGGCATCTCCAATGACACTGCAGGCAATCGGGTAATCTTTGCTGATATCCGATTCATCGATAGTGATTTGCGTAATTTTCTTGCCCCGGGGAACGGGTGTACTGAATTTTGACAGTGTGAAGCTGGTTCCGATACCGAATACAAGGTCTGTTTTATTCAGGAAGTATTTTACGGTTTCCGGTTTAGAAAAACCGTTTGCCGTACCCAGGGCCAGGGGATGGTTTTCAGGAAAGGCACTCTTTCCGTTAAGGGTACTCATCACCGGAATCTGAAGCAATTCCGAAAGGGTTTTGAGTTCTTCCCAGGCTTCTGCATACAGTATCCCTTGGCCAGCCATGATTATCGGAGATTTAGCTGCAAGCAATGCTTCAACAACCTCTTTCACATCATCGGTATCTCCGGCCGGTCGAGATGTTTTCTGGGGGATATGGTCCATGGGATTTTCTTTGAATTCGGAAAGCATCACATCACTGGGAAATTCCAGCAATACAGGGCCTGATTTTCCCGATCGCAGAAGCGCGAACGCCCGCTGCATTATTTGGGGTATATCGTTTAAATCCGTGACGGTTTCGGACCATTTGGTCACGTGCCTGAAATTTCGAGCTGCTTTAAAATTAGGAGGTATGCTGAGCCGTGACAGTTCATAAGCCCCGGACAAGCACAATAGGGGAGTTGAATCGGCAAATGCCTGAGCCACGCCGCCAAACGCATTTTCCGCTCCCGGACCGTATTGAACAGCGGCTACACCGATCTTCCGTCCACCCGTCATGCGACTGTAACCGTCGGCAATGTTTACAGCTACACGTTCCGTGCGTGTGACAATAGGCCGGATCCCGATAGCTGATGCAGCATCGATGATTTGATTGAGCGGAAAGCAGGTCAGAATCTCGACCCCTTCCGCCTGTAACGCTTTTGCGATTGCTTCCGTGCCTTTCATCTTTTGTCCTCCATAATTGATGGCTTCAATTTTCCAGTTAAGCAGAAATCTCAATTCAAA
>CAYSUA010000646.1:1797-3655 GCA_964433795.1 uncultured Desulfobacteraceae bacterium
GTAAAAAGTCCAATTTCGGCGTTGCGCTTCATTTCGTTGACACTGCGACGTACTGAAAGTACGTCTCGTGTCACGAAATTCGCGCGTCTTGAACTTGGCACTTTTTACTTTGCCATCGGTTCTAAGGTTTTTTCAGGTTCATCATAATTGAATGTATCGGAAATTCCACCAAACCCATCATTCCAGCTTTCCAATCTTCCAGTATTCCAATTAGGGCTACTGCCCTATTTTTTCAAAGATATTGCGGGAGTACACGAACGGTATAGGCATGGTCGATTCTCCGGTTAAGCACAGGGTCTTCCAGTTCGATTTCAAACGCTTCACCGAAAACCAGGCTCTCCTTCGTTGCGATAGTACCGGAAAAAATGATCAACCCGTCAGTCGGGAGACCGTCATTTTTAGGTATTTGATCCATCAGTTCTTTGACATTCAGGATTTTTGATATTGGATCCTCTTGATACAGTATGCGCTCTCCATCTTTTGTCATCCGGGAACGGAGAATCAGTTGATCCCAATGATCCTCGATCTCTTCGTACGGCCAGATCACGGGCGCCATCAATTTCGGATACATCTGCTTTGAAGCTGCGATAGAATACTTCTCAAATCCACGATCAGTGTGATCGCTTCCCACACCGACATAGATTTTTTCTTTGTCTTTTAAAATGACATATTCAATTTCTCCTGAGGTTTCTTCAGAAATAACGTCGACATGATTTGCGGTTGATACCAGATAGGGTGAAAAGTTCATAAAGATGGGGGTCCGACCCGGGGCAGGTACCCCGAGTTCAGCCAGTTCATCGATATGTGCCTGCAGCGCTTCTCTGTCTCTGCCGACCCAGCCTGCGCATACCAAACGGCTGTACGGTATAGTGATTTCATCTTTTCCTGCTTTGGTTTCAACATCGATTGTCAAAAGCGAATTTTCCATTTGGATTTCCCCCTTAGTTCTTTAACCTGAAATAATTGCACAACAAATACAATCAAAACAGCAACGCGTAGCGACATCCATAAATCGTCAATCGGCAATAGTCAATATTCAATCTCTCCGGCGGAGTGCCCTGAGTAATATTTGACTTGTTAACCGGATTTTGGTACCTGCTAGACTTCGATATTGTCTCTTTTGTTTGAAAATTCTAATTGTCACCTAATTTTCATGATATATGAGAGTATCAGATCACGTAACACTCAACCCTAATTATAAGGAGAATGGCATGACGGATGTAACAAAAATTGGATATGCTGGTAAAATCTTGAGGGTGGACCTTACCGAAGGCAAAACCTGGACAGAAGATCTAGACCTGGACACCGTGAAAACGTGGGTCGGTGGTGTCGGTCTCGCAGCAAAATATCTTTATGATGAAGTCCCGCCGGGTGTCGAATGGGATGATCCTGAAAACCGGTTAATCATCAACACCGGACCGCTGGCCGGAACAGATGTCGAAGGTGCCGCCACCATTAACGTTACCACAAAAGGCCCTATGACGAACCTGGCCGGCGCTACCCAGGCCAACGGCTTTATGGGCGCCTATATGAAGTTTGCCGGATTCGACGGTATCATTTTCCAGGGCAAGGCGCCGAATCTTGTCTATTTGTTATTGAAAGACGGTCAGGCGGAGATTCGGGATGCGAGTCATTTGGCCGGAAAAAATGTCCTCGACACGGAGAATGCAATAAAAGAAGAACTCGGGGTAAAAAGACTCGGGGCGAGCGTTTTCGGTATCGGTCCTGCCGGTGAAAATATGGTTCGATATGCTTGCGTGACCGGAGACGACGGGCATGTGGCTGCTCACAACGGGGTGGGCGCCGTCATGGGCTCCAAGAATGTCAAAGCGGTGGTTGCATATCGAGGAAAGCAGAA
>CAYSUA010000647.1:0-3651 GCA_964433795.1 uncultured Desulfobacteraceae bacterium
TATTATTGCCGAAGAACATGATCTCCTATACGAATGCTGGCTTTCGCTCACCGCCCATCAGCAAAATGTTCTTCGTGCCGTTGCCGCCGGTGAAAAGGGCCTGACAACCCGGGAAACCCTTGCCAAATTTACGTTGGGACCCAGCGGAACCGTCACCAATACCGTCAATAGCCTGATAAAGGCCGGCCATCTCATCCGCCAAGACGCCTACAAGCGCAGAAAGGTCACAACTCCCACCGGATACGATTATGACAGTCCGTTCTTTAAAGGATGGGTGGTTCGGCATACTTTGACGGATATCGGTCTGCCGTAGTGAATGGTATTTGAAAACCTATTGTTTTAAATTGCACCTTCGGAGCGAGTAAAGCTGAAAACAAAAATTGCCGGTATTTAACAACAATAAAGTGCTCCTGGTTCAGCGGGGAAAACCCCCGGCAGAAGGAGTTTGGGCCATTCCCGGTGGGAGCGTAAAGCTTGGTGAAACCCTTCAACACGCTGCAGAACGGGAGATACTTGAAGAAACCGGTGTTACCATAAAGGCACGCGAACCGGCCTATACATTTGAATCGATTCAACGGGATGAAACCGGAGCCGTCCGTTTTCATTATGTGATTGTCGATTTGAATGCAGATTATGTCGGTGGAGAGTCAAAACCTGATGATGATGCATTGGATGCCCGCTGGTTCTCTTCAAATGAAATCCAGACAGAAAAGGTTAGCGAACCCACCCGGAACTTACTCAAGGAACAGTTCAATTTCGGCTAATCTTCATCCCTCATCTCCCTTGCCGCTTGCTACGTATTGCAATTCTATAATATATTGACGCATCGAGATTTTAGATTAGAAACACAAATCGTGATCGATTCGAATAGGGCCGGGGTATTGAATAGCTTTGGAAAGTCTAGCTCATCATGGAATTGAGGTTGGTGCATTGAATCGCAAGAATTTAGTACCTGTCAAATGTTTCGATGTACTGGATATGCCTCAATTTTGAGACTATTTCGTTTAGATTCATATCGGACGTTATTCTGAGAAACACTATAGAGTTAAGGTGAAATAGTACGAAACGGCTCAAAGCGATTTCGTAAAAACGATGAAAAGGCGGGGTAAGATATAGATTTCGCTTTAAATATTGAATGAATATCATTACTAGTGTTATGAAATCTGCTGGATATCAAGAAAGGTTAAGCGGTTGCCCGAATGGATAGATCGAGAAGGCAAAAAAAGAAAATCAAATCGAACCCAAAAGTACATGGAGATAAAAGCAGCGGGTGGATTGTAATTTTCCTGGCTGTTGCTGGTCTTGCCATATGCATATACCTTTATTCCCTGCATGTTGCCTTGCTAATGGGTGAAATTAAGAGCGGGTTGTTATGTTCCGGCGAGAATCGACTTGGATGCCATTCAGTTGCATCCAGTTTTCGCAGCATAATAATGGGTCTTCCGCTTGCATCGTGGGGAGCTATATTTTACAGCGCACTGGTGATGTTAGGGTTTGGAGGAGTGATCTTCTGGAGGGACAGCGGCTGGGCGTTTCTCCGCGGGGCACTCTTTCTTGCTGTCTTTGGTATGACCATTGACATATATCTTGCTTTTATTATGATCTTTAAAATAAAGGCTGTCTGTTGGATTTGCGTGGCAACTTATATAATTAATTTTTCTATAATCATAATCCTCTTGAAACAGGTACGGAGGGAGCCCAAACCTACCGTTTCGTTAAAAGCCATTTTTCCTGGGATAAAGGATGCGCAGGACTCTGATCTTTATTACCGAAATGTCATTAAAGGGATTCTCATGGGAGGTATTTTGCTCACCGCTTTGGTTGTCCTCTCAGGCTCCCGTTTGCTTTCCAACACACTGACAGAGAATGATCGCGGGAGGTTGGCAAATATTATTAAGATTCTGTCCCGCCAAAAGCCAAATATCATGGAAGTGAAAGATCGGCCGTTTATTGGCACTGATGATTCAAAATTAACGGTCGTTGAATTCAGTGATTTCCTGTGCCCATACTGTGCCAAGGCTTCCAAATATCTTAAGCTTGCGGCATCTGGCGTGCAGGATACAGCTCGTTTTGTTTTTCGGCACTACCCACTGGATAAATCCTGCAACCGGAGACTTTCCTCAAACGTGCATCCAGGAGCCTGTTTGCTGGCGGAAGGATCTGTATGCGCCTATGAGCAAAATAAATTCTGGGACTACCACGATATTGCGTTTAAGACCAAGGGTAAAATTTCCCGTTCAGTGGTGATGGATATCGCTTCAAGTATGGATTTGGATTTGAACACATTTGAAAGCTGCCTTAATTCCGGCCGCGGTCTTAAGGTGGTCAACGAGGATATTAGAGCTGCGGCCAAAGCAGGTGTAAATAGTACGCCGACATTATTCATTAATGGGAGAAAACTTCGAGGTGTCCCAAAGCCATGGATGCTTGACGAAATTTTGCAATATAGTGAGAAGAACCTACCCATACCTTAATCATCTGGATTGATTGGATATTCGGTACCCGGAATCACTTCCTTTAAGTCGACGGCTTGGATTTTCTCAATTCATCCGGCAAGGGTGCTGGCACACTATGGTACACCCTGTGCTGTCCCACTTCTGTGCCATGGCACAGTCCCGCCCTGTTACACCCCCGTGCGTCTGGTCCACGCAAATTTTATTAACCCATTGTTAATGCATGGATAGTTTCCTTCCTGGGCTCGGCCGGCAACGTGTGGCCTAAATTTTGCTGACTAGGTGAGGTGTTACCCTAATTGTAAGTGCCCAGGGAGTTGGGTAAGTCCGGCCTTTTCAGGTCCAACCCAATTCAGGTTGTTGTTCTTTGAAATAGCATGTGATCAGGTTTACGAACATTTGAAAAGAGGGCATCGATCTTATCCGGCAAGGGGTTAAGGGCAAAAATTTTTATGGCACCTTCAGCATCAACACAACAGACTGATATTTTGTCTTTTGGGGATTATCCAAAAGAGCCGGTTGATATTGAAAACCTTGCTCTGGAATTTATGAAACAGTCATGCTTCATACCTCTGACCGTTACGGACGGGACATTTGAGGTCGCCATGGCCGACCCGAATGACTTTTACACCATCGATGCGTTAAAATTTGCATACGGACTGGCCGTCAAGGTGAAAAAAGGAAATAGAGACGACATTCTGGATGCCATCGAGAGGTTATACGGTCAGGGGAAACAGTCTTTAGAAACCATAATCGAGGAGGCCGAAAGAGACATATCCCATGATATAAACGGTGACGAAGAAGATGAGAGTCATCTGCGAGACATCGCCTCCGAAGCCCCCATCATCCGGCTGGTCAACCGTTTGATTGTCAATGCGGTGGAAGTGGGCGCCAGCGATATTCATTTCGAGCCCTATGACGAGGAGTTTAAAATTCGCTATCGCATCGATGGTGTTTTAAGCGATGTTGAGTCGCCACCCAAACAGTTTCAACCGGCCATTACGTCCAGGGTAAAATTGATGGCCAAACTGGATATTTCAGAACGCCGTATGCCGCAAGACGGACGGATAAGACTGAGGATCCGCAATTCGGAGGTGGATTTTCGGGTTTCCACCGTTCCGACGCTGTTCGGAGAAAGCCTGGTGATGCGAATCCTGAATCGTGAAACACTTCTGATAGATCTCCCTAAAATCGGATT
>CAYSUA010000648.1:0-3649 GCA_964433795.1 uncultured Desulfobacteraceae bacterium
CGCTGGTTCCGATGCAAAGGTAAAAACCGGAAAGGTCGGATTTGTCATATATGGGGATCCAATCCTGGGTGACGTCATACAGGTCGACCACCCCTTTCAGGTCTCCGGGTATTCCCAAATTCGGAACACGCAATGCCAGCCGCATGGCCTGCGCCTTGGCCTGCTCTGTGAGGTTTCGATTGAAGTTGTCCGGATCGTTTACAACCTCATGGGGGTCACAGGGCGGGTCCTCACTTCCGCACAGAATATGATTGCCCAGTTCGGGTCGGCTGTAGCAACCGATGTCACCATCGGAGGTCACGCAGCCCCGTTTCTCAAAGTCAAACTCAGGCGGCGCCGGCACGTGGATGACCTCCTGGCGCACAGCCTTGGTCTTTATCTTCATATTGTCCTCGACGCCGGCCACCCGATTGATTATGAAGGAATGCGGCCCTGCCGCATTGACCACAACGGGAGCGGACAGAACCGTTCCGTCTTTAAGGGTAATGCCGGTTACATGCCCGTTTTTTTTCCGGACATCGACGACTTCTGCATTAAACCGAAACTCAGCCCCGTGTGATTCCGCAGCAACCTGCACATTATGTGTGGAAAGCTGGGGGTCGGATATATATCCTCCGGCCGGGCACCATATGGCGCCGGTTAATTTTCGGCCGGTGGGCTGGCCGAAATCGGGATCTTCCTGTCGCCTCACCGGCCAGTAGCTGTTGTCGTCGTATATGGGATACCGCTCACGGACTTTTTCCATGCTCCATTCTTCAAAGGGAATGTTCAACGCTTTCAAAAGGGCCATTATTTTTTTAAGCTCATCATTGCTTTTGGTTTTAAACACCAGAACTCCCTGCTTCATAAACCTGGCCATACCTCTCGGGTCTTCCATTCCGAGGTAATCTTTCCATTTGTCCCAGTAATGGTAACCTTCATATGCAACGGCCGTTCCTTCCAAAGTGGAGTAATGCACCCGGATAATGGCACACGAGTTCACCGTGGAACCGGCTCCGGAAGCAGCCAGTTTGTCTATATTCAATGTTTTCCACCCTTTTTTCGCCAGCTCAAAGGCGATGCTGCATCCCATGATCCCGGAACCGATAATCACTGCGTCGTATTGCTTTGCCATTCATTCTCTCCTCATTGGGGTCAACCCGTTGATCTGTGATTATAATGAAATTAAATCCTGTTTCATGGCCGTTCGGGTAATATCCCCTTCTCTGCCGCCTCTATGATTTTCGCTTCGACATATTCCCACAGCCGGCTTGAGCTCTTCACGATTTTGCTGTTGTGATTTAAAACCTGATCCTTCACGACCCCGTTCTCTTTCCAGGATTTGCCTTCTGTTCCGAGATTGTGGAGCAGGGGCATCAGGCGATCCACGGCAACAGCGAATCGGGCATCATCAGTCTCTCCCGCATCATATTCCAGCCAGAGATCAAAAAGCCTTTTCCCCTGATCATCGGGCAACAATCCGAAGATGCGCTCAGCCGCCTTTCTCTCTCTGTCGTATTGAGACTGCTTTCCTTTTTCGTCATAGCAAAAGGTATCTCCGGCGTCTATTTCTACGATATCGTGAATGAGAAGCATCTCAACCACACGGCCGACATCGATCTCACAGTCTGCATGGTCTTTTAAAAGAAGTGCCATCACAGCCACATGCCAGCTATGCTCCGCTGAATTTTCCTTGCGATTCTGCGAAAGCAAATAGCTGCGCCGGTAGATTTCCTTCAGTTGATCGATTTCTTTTATAAATTGGAGCTGTTGTTCCAGTCTTGTCATTTTTCTATCTTCTAGTTCCAACAACCGTTGCCCACGCGCCTATACACGCACCGGTTCTGGACCATTTGAGGTCGCCTTCCAGGTTTCCATCAGCGTCAATTTTACCGCGGAGTATCTCCTGTGAACCCGGGCAACAGTTGCCTGTAAAAGTAAAGATCAATACGATTTCGCCGGAGGTCTGAATTTCCCCTTTAATTTCCGCCTGTCCGCAGCTTAACCCCTTATCGAAATTGGGATCGTCCTTACGCCTGACTGCACCTAATAATTCACCGGTAATATATCTTTCTTGCTGCGACAGGTTTATGGTGTACTGCGTCTGCCTATCAACACTCTTTATGTTACCCTGCGGACCGATAAGACGATAAATGTGTAGTTGAAGCTCCCAACCTCCGCTTATACCCTTTTCTGTTTTTTTATCACGATCTGTCTTCTGGTCCAATTCTTTTCGCCGAGATTCTAATTCTTCTAATTGTTTTTTTTCCTCTTGCTGATTCTCTTTTAATTGAGTTAACTGCTTTTGAATCTCTGACAGATTCGCCTTTTCACGATTAATCATCTCTACCATATTTAAGAGTTCTTCTTTAGCTTTCGTTAAGCTCTTTTCATTCTGCTGCTTTTCCTCTTCGCGTTGATCAACTCGTTTTTCAACTTCAGTTTGAATATGATTATCGATCCCAAGATTCACATTCATTTGATACGCAAAAATCACTATAAACAGGAGATCAAGAAGCGGTGTCAGATTTACGAAAGGTTTCTTGTAAAGCATGTTTAACTACTTTTTTAAAGAACCGTTAGTTTCATAATAATTTATTATGCTTCTATATTTTTCCAGTTCGCCGTTCAGTTTATTTGCTCTTGCCTGAAAAAAAGCATCCACGATCATATAAAATACCGCAAATAGCAAACCAAAAATAGTGGTATCAATGGCATTGGTAAATGCCTTAACGATAACGGTCGCATCTACTTTTATTCCCTGCCCCTGCATGGATTGCCCGATAGCCAGAATCGTTCCTAAAATCCCTAATAATGGAAAAATCTGGACAATAGCGGCAGCCACATTATTCCAGCAGTTTAATCCATGGGTTTTCAAATCGAGTTTTCGGGAGTTTTGAATCTGGATGTTGGATAGCAATCGCTTAAAATCTTCAGACGAAGATCTTCTGATGCTTTCTGCGCAATCCAAAAGCACGGAGATTTCATCATGGATATCGCGGGAACTGTCTTTTTCCGGAGGCTCCTTGATTCCTCTGAGCATATTTTTCAGGGAATCGAAAAGCTGCTGGGTTCGGTTTGAGGTGGTAACAAAAAGAATAACATACAGTACCAACTCGAAAACAGCCACCAATAGAATGATCGTAAGCATTTGGTCGGCTAGAACATATACCCATTCCATCTTTGTTTCCTTTTCGTCCGGATAATTACGTGTGCGGAGTTTTATTAGTATTTTCGGATATATCGAGAAAGAATTTAATGATAATGAATAAGTTATTGATTATCAACAATTATTTCATCCCCGCCATCCATATGCAATCCAGTCCGTCCAGCACCATATGAATCACCAATCCCATGCCGACAAGCCGAACCTTGGGGATCGCAGTCATTCCCAGATAAACACCAATGGCCATATATGAATGAAGGGGGTGGAATCCGATTCCGCATCGGTTCGGATCATAAATCGGATTTGCTAATAAATGATCCAAATCGACGATCATCGTGAGCACCATAACCAGCCAAGCGAACTTCCATCTATCCTTAAAAAATAATCGAGATAAAACACCCGGCACTAGGAAATGAAGTATGATATGAATAATGGGACGGACCATAAAGTTAATTAGATATTGCGATTATTCACAAAGCCGCAAGTGCTCGACTTGAGGTTTCT
>CAYSUA010000649.1:0-298 GCA_964433795.1 uncultured Desulfobacteraceae bacterium
CGGGCCTTCCCTGCGGAAGCAGGGCAAACTGCGAAATTTTAGCCCCCACATAAAGCATAGCCGATCCATTGGGACATGCCGCAACACAGGCGCCGCATCCGATGCAGGCTGCTGCATCCATGGCCAGGTCCGCCATCTCTTTGGGTACGGGGATTGCGTTTCCATCCGGTGCCGAGCCGGTGTGAACGGAGATATAGCCGCCTTGCTGAATAATTTGATCGAAGGCGCTCCGATCCACCACCAGGTCTTTTATCACCTTAAAGGCTCGCGATCTCCACGGTTCGATGACAATGGTATC
>CAYSUA010000649.1:308-3649 GCA_964433795.1 uncultured Desulfobacteraceae bacterium
CCGTCATCAAAGTGTCGCAGGTGAAGCTGGCACAGGGGCGTTCCTTTTTCCGGGCCGTGTGCGTACCCATTGACCATTGTCCCGCAGGTACCGCAGATTCCCTCTCGACAATCATGATCGAAAGCGACGGGTTCCTTTCCCTCAAGGGTCAATTGTTCATTGATGATATCCAGCATTTCCAAAAAGGACATTTCGGTTGAGATGTTTTCGGCGCGGTAAGTTTCAAGACGTCCTCTAACTTCCGGTCCTTTCTGACGCCAAATCTTAAGGGTTAGGTTCAGTGTTTTGCTCACTTGTAACTCCTTTGCGCTAATTCAACATTTTCAAACTCAAGGGGCTCTTTGTGAAATCCCGGTTCCAGTTCTTCCCCCTTGTATTCCCAGGCGGATACGTGGCTGAAATTTTCGTCGTCCCGTTTGGCTTCGTTATCCTCGGTTTGGTAGGCTTCGTTGAAATGGCCGCCACAAGATTCTTTTCGATCCAGAGCATCGATGATCATCAGTTCTCCAAACTCGAGAAAATCCGCAACACGTCCGGCCCTTTCCAGACTCTGGTTAAAATCTTTTGGCGAGCCGGGTACCACGACATTTTCCCAGAACTCCTGCCGTAATTCCTGAATGGCGCTTTTTGCCTTTTTCAGACCGGCTTCATTTCGGCTCATGCCGCAGTATTCCCAGAGAATATTTCCCAGTTCTCTGTGGAAATCATCCACCGTCCGGTTTCCATTAATGGAGAGCAGTTTATCAATTTGGGACATAACGGCAAGGGTTGCGTCCTTGAAGGCGGTATGGTCCGTGGTTACCGTATCCAACTCGGTTCCGGCCAGATAGCCGCCGATGGTGTAGGGGATAACGAAGTAACCGTCTGCAAGGCCCTGCATCAATGCGGAGGCGCCCAAACGATTGGCTCCATGATCGGAGAAATTGGCCTCCCCCATGACAAACAATCCCGGCAAATTGCTCATCAAATTATAATCGACCCACAACCCTCCCATGGTATAGTGAACTGCCGGATAGATTTGCATGGGGGTTTTATAAGGGTCTTCGCCGGTTATTTTTTCATACATTTGAAACAGGTTCCCGTATTTCTGGGAGATGACGTCCTCGCCGTCCCGTTTGACGGCATCTCTTAAGTCCAAGTATACTGCAAGTCCCGTCTCTCCGACCCCTTTGCCCATATCGCACTGTTCTTTGGAATTTCGGGAAGCCACATCCCGGGGAACCAGATTTCCGAAACTGGGATATTTTCGTTCAAGGTAATAATCCCTTTCCGACTCCGGAATCTGATCCGGAGAGCGCCGGTCGCCCGGGTCTTTCGGCACCCAAACCCTCCCGTCATTTCTTAAGCTCTCACTCATCAACGTCAGCTTGGATTGATACGTTCCGTGAACCGGAATACAGGTGGGATGAATTTGTGTAAAACAGGGGTTGGCAAAGTAGGCTCCCCGTTTGTATGCTCTAAATGCGGCTGTCACATTGGAGGCCATGGCATTGGTGGACAGGTAGAATGCATTGCCGTATCCACCGGTTGCCAGAACCACCGCATCGCCGGAATAGGTTTCCGTCTCTCCGGTGACTTGGTTTCTGACGACGATCCCCCGCGCTTTTCCATTGACAACGACAAGATCCAGCATCTCTCGACGAGGATACAATGAGACCCGACCGGCTGCCACCTGTCGCATCAATGCGCTGTACGCCCCCAACAGGAGCTGCTGACCGGTTTGTCCCCTTGCATAAAAGGTACGGGATACCTGGGCGCCGCCAAAAGAGCGGTTGGCAAGCACACCGCCATATTCCCTGGCGAATGGAACGCCCTGGGCGACACACTGATCGATAATATTGGTGCTCAACTGTGCCAGCCGATAGACATTGGCTTCTCTGGATCTGAAATCGCCCCCTTTGACGGTGTCATAAAACAGCCGCCAGATACTGTCGCCGTCATTTTGATAGTTTTTTGCAGCGTTGATGCCGCCTTGAGCCGCGATGCTATGGGCCCGTCTGGGGCTATCTTGAATGCAGAATGTTTTAACGTCATACCCGAGCTCCGCCAAAGAAGCCGAAGCTGATCCGCCGGCCAAACCGGTTCCGACGACAATGATGCTAAACTTCCGTTTGTTGGCCGGATTGACCAATTTCAATTCAAACTGATGCCTGTCCCATTTTTCCGCCACAGGGCCGCCGGGCACATTTCCATTGAGCAGCATAGAAATTCCTTTCTAGGAAATAAGCGATATATAGATAGGAAGGGAACCGAAGCCGATCCCGATAACAACACCGAACAAAACACTGAGCCCCCGAATTAAGGGCATGTATTTTGGATGGTTTGCGCCGATGGTCTGAAACGCACTCCAAAATCCGTGACGGATATGCACCGCCACAATGATCATGGCGAGGATGTAAGCAACCACAACCAATGGATTTGAGAATGCCAGGGACACGATTTTGAAAATGGTGGTTCCGGTTTTGTCAACAAAACTGAAATTCAATAGATGCACAACCACAAATACAAGAACCAGAATACCGGTGTAAGGCACGGTGATGGAACCGATATTTTGTCCCCCGGCATTTTTTTTAACGGCATATGATACGGGACGCGCTTTCCAGTTCTGATAAAACAGCAATAGTCCGGTTGTCACATGCACGACGGCAAAAAACAACATGCCCAGCTCAGCGACGGTCAGAATACCGCCCAATGCATGAAGCTTTTCAGCATAGGTGTTGAACGCGTCACCGCCGCCATATATCGTCAAATTGCCAAGGAGGTGTACCGCGAGAAACCCACAGAAACTCAATCCGGTGACGGCCATCATCATTTTCTTTCCGATGGATGTGCTGATAGCCTCCTTTAGCCAAATCATAAGCATCCTCCCTTGTTTAATTAAAGTTCGGTATTATTATCAACAGGTCCCAAAGATAACAAGAATCGGCTTTTCCTCAAGCGTTTCTTATTATGTCCGCGGCATTAAAATTGCAAGTGTAAAATCATACGATAACATGAGTCCTTCGCAGGGTCTACCAATATCCTTGACAGAAGTGATAATCTCGTATAATTTAAAGAATTTAAGAGTAATCGAATCAATAGGGAGTGCCTGTTTTTGCACTGCCGATAGAACGAGTACCGGAGTTTTAAATGGGGCCTGTAGAATTAGACATTTTTCACATGGTCATTAACGCCAGCCTGATGGTTCAGTTTGTGCTGTTGCTGTTGCTTTTTTTTTCCATCTCTTCCTGGGCAATTATTGTTATCAAGTTTCGATATATTCGACGGGCCATCAGAGAATCCGGTCAGTTTACGGATTTTTTTTGGCGGAGCCGTGATTTGTCTGCCGCATTCGCAAAGGC
>CAYSUA010000650.1:0-3638 GCA_964433795.1 uncultured Desulfobacteraceae bacterium
ATAAAATGGAAAAAGGCGCCCAGCGAGAAGGAAAAACCGCATGGGAAATTGCAGAATTTTATACCCGGTCCTTTAAACAGGATATGATGCATCTGAATATTTTGGAACCTACGCTCTGGTGCAAAGCCACCGATACCATACCCGAACAGATCGAACTTATAAAAACACTGGAAGAGAAAGGATTTACATACGATATTTCGGATGGGGTCTATTTTGACACATCAAAATTTGAAGGCTACACCAAGCTTTCAAACCAGGATCTCGAAGCACTTCAGGAAGGGGCCCGTGTGGAAAGAAATCCGGAAAAGAGAAATGCCACAGACTTTGCACTTTGGAAATTTTCACCCGAGAGCGTTAAGCGCCAAATGGAATGGGACTCTCCCTGGGGTGTGGGTTTTCCCGGCTGGCATATCGAATGCTCCGCTATGAGTATGAAATTTCTGGAAGATCAACTCGACATCCATTGCGGCGGCGTGGACCACATCGATGTGCATCACACCAACGAGATTGCCCAGTCCGAAGCCGCCACCGGTAAAAAATTTTTCAATACCTGGATGCACGGGGCGTTTCTGATCATCTCGGGTGGTAAAAAGATGGCCAAAAGCGAGGGAAATTTCCTAACCCTTGACAGTACTTACATTCAAAACGGAATCGACCCCCTGGTATATCGCTTTGCAACGTATCAGACACATTACCGGAAACCCATGGAATACAGCGAAGAAGCTGTGCAGGCCGCACGAAACGGTCTGGAACACTTGAAAAATCAGGTCCGATCACTCATGAGTAAAGGGATGGACGATACAGCTTCAGTGAATGATGGGTATAAGCAAAAATTCATAAAAGAGCTGAATGATGATTTGAATATGCCACGCGCACTGGCATCGGTTCAGGAGGCCCTGAAATCCGATATGGATGACTCGGAAAAACTGGCCACCGTCCTCGATTTTGACCGAGTGCTGGGGCTGGATCTCGAGAAGGTCACCGTATCTGAAGAATTGCCGGAGAATATTCAACAGAAAATTGCAGCACGTGAAAAGGCACGGGCCGAGAAAAACTGGGCTCTGTCGGATCAGCTTCGAGATGAAATCCAGGCTCTTGGATATGTGGTTCAGGACGCCAAAGACGGTATGACGGTTTTTAAAAAATAGTCTGGTTTAGCCGTCGATCACCCATTCCACGGGTGTATTGTTTGGCAACATAACTCTCCCATATTGTATGAGATCGCTCAAATGAGCAATCACAACGACACAGATAAAAAGAATAAAACTTCATTTCAAAAACAGTATCTTTCAAAAAGAAACCCATTCATCGATTACCTTATCCGGCCACTGAAGGCACCTTAAAGATCTTTCTGTTGGCAGTCTTTGCAATGGCCGTCAGTCTCGGTTTTTTGTATCTTTTTCGGCTGTTTTGGTTTGGCTACCTATCTGTGCCTGTGGGACAAGAATTTCTGGCCCTGTTTTCCAACGAATCTCAAATCATCAATGAGATACTAAACCGAAACATTGCGGTTTTTTCCTTTGAGATATCCTTCAATGCATTTATCATTTGCCTGATAGTGGGCGCCGTATGCCGACTGCTGCATATCACCCGCAGGTTTTACGATCCCATGCATGTAATCGGTAAAGCGCTTATTTGGGGCACGCTGATGACGGTTTTAGTAGCGGGAAGGCTGCATTCTCTCTATGGGTTTGAACAGTGGCGATTTTCAGTTTTCTCAGCTTTTATTCCGACGTACTGCTTATTTGCAGGATGTTTGGCATACACATCGGTATTACTGCCCGAATTGGGTGATATATTTCGAATGATAATTTCAGTAAAAAATTTCTTTTTTTCAGGAAAACAACGTAATTGAATTCAGCATACCCATGAAGAATGTATCTGTTCTGATTGTCGGAAAAAAAGGAATCCTCAATTGGCAGGAAGACCTGAAAGCAGCATTTCTGAGCCTGGGATGCCGCTGTACCGTCTTCTATATGAATCCGGATTCTATAATTGAGCGGTTGGATAAGAAGAGATCCGGTGCCCCCCCCTTTCATTCAGTTTTCTTTCAAAAAAGATTTCAAGAATGTGTCATTCACAACTCCCCTCAGATCATTCTATTTCTGGGTATGGTTGCTATTCCCAAAGATTTTATGGATTTCATAAACACAATCGCATCGGAAGAAACAATAAAGGCCGGATGGATGCCGGACTGCATCGATGAGATCCCCTACTCAGGCTATAGCACCTTTGATGCGATCTTTTATTTCGACTCATACTTGGAGCACCTGATTAAAAAGATATATCAAGATAAAAAAAGCAGCGTATTCCTCCCCTTGGCGGTTAATGAAAAAAAGTACTCGGATCAGAAGAAAAACAGAAACCATCGAGTCCTTTTCGCTGGAACGTGCACCGAAGAACGGTTGAAACTGATAACCGCCCTGAATGGCAGGATTCCGCTGGATATCATGGGGCCTGGTTGCAAAAATATTTTCGGGAAGCGATACGGTTTCCGTTTATCGTCTAAAAAGTTAAATTCCCTGTTTAATACCTATTTTGCAGCTTTGAACATCAACCAGAGGCCGAATACAATCAACGGCCTGAACTTCCGCCCCTTTGAAACTGCAGCAGCCGGAAGCCTTGTTTTCAATGAAACTGTTCCGGATTTGCCCCGTATTTTCGAACCGGATAAAGAGGTGGTGGTATATCAATCGGCTGAGGAGTTGATTGAAAAATTCAACGAGATTTCCAGCAATAAATCTCAAAGCGATAAAATCACACAGGCCGGCCTTCGCAGAACTTTGTCAGAGCATACCTTTGTACATCGCGCCCGATCAATCCTTCAGCACTTGGGGGTTTGATATTGAATTCTGTTCTCAATCATTTATCAAAACCTGTAAGGCTATTTCCAGGTTGGCTCTGCAGGCGATGGCAAAGTCCTCCGGGTAGTGGTTGTTTATCCAGCGAAGCTGAGTTTCGCTGAATGCCCCGGGGGATTCCGGTATTCGAGGCAATAGGCAATACAACAATCGTTGATCCCTGTCCGGGGAATCGAACCGTTTGGCAAATTCGATTCCGGTGATCATTCGTGCCCCCATGGCCTCGAGTATCCGCATGGCCACCAGCATGGCTTCATCAATACATTGGCGCATTTTTGTGTCTGCTTCCAGAATATTGCCCACCGTATCATGAGGCATGATCTGAAGTTCCCATTGAGACGTCTGGGCCTTGGGAACAAAAACCAGGACCTTCTCATTCTCATATATAATGAGACTACTTTCCCTATTCTTATCACCATCGGTTCTTTTATTGCTTTGAATAGCCTTAAGATAGGTTTCGAAAAACCCCCTTCCGGTCTCCGAATAATACTGCCGGATAAAGTCCCTTGCCAGATCTCCATATGCGTATGAGGGCATATCGGTCTCCCCTGCCTCTGGATTTCCGACTGCTACCGTTTCCGGCAAGAGTGCAAATTGCTGATGGATTTGCTGATGAGTTGCATGTAGCCGATATTTGCTGGGCGAATAGTCGAATCCGAAATTCCAACCCCACAGCGTTGAAGTGAAGGACAATGCATCGGTGCGGTCGGATGAAGTGAGTCTGTTTATGATTTGGCGCCGCAATGCTTCCAACTGAAAAGGATCCAGTCGTGTTGT
>CAYSUA010000651.1:0-3638 GCA_964433795.1 uncultured Desulfobacteraceae bacterium
ACCAATTTCACCATCCGAGTCGGCGATATTCGTAAACTGCGCGGCAAGTAGCTCTTTTCATCTCTCACAGAGCACTCAGAGAGCCCGGAGTTTTTGAGCCGAATCCCTGAGAAGGGGATTCAGCTCAAGCTGCGATCCGCTAATGCGGAAAAAACCAGACTTTTTCGACTACTTTGAATGGATCTGTAATAGAAGCTTTACCCCGTCAGGGGCTGATGGTTTGGTCTGATTCGTCCTCTCAACGAATCAGGCCAATAATAATAGTCTTCTCAGCGTCCTCTGAGAGCTCAAGCGACTGCAGGGAGCGGGCGAGAAATTTATTATAGCAACTACTCCTCTTTCTTCTTTGAGCTTTCCTCTCTCACCCACTTTATGCTGTTGGAGCGGCATTCGGGGCAGGTGCGTTCCGTATTTTTGTTGTATATCCCCTTCCACTCGAACGCACAGCGCATGCAGGAAAAACCGGCTTCCGAATCTTCATCTGATGCTTTAGGGTTTCTTGGACCGGGCACCTTACTTTCAGCCAATAGGCTCCGCGTATTCTCTATCTCCTCCATGGTAACGGTTTGGCGCTTTTTTTCAACTTCATGCATGATGGTTTGCCAGCGAGGCCCTTCGGCTGCCGAGCACCATTCCAGTTGAAGTCGCTCCGGCCGCAGACCGGCTTTTTCCAAACCATTCCAGATTCCGTCGACTCTCCGTACGGTGCTTCGATTGGCATCGAGGTAATGGCAGTCCACATAGTGACAACCGGAGACCAGAACCACAGGCGCCCCTTTTCTGAAGGCATACCAGATAAACCCGGGATTTACCCGCCCGGAGCACATGGTTCGAATAATACGGGCATTGGGAGGATATGACATGCGGCTCACACCGGCAGTATCCGCACCTGCATAGGAACACCAGTTGCAGGCAAAGGTGACGATTTTTTGCAGCGGATCTTCTTCAAGGATGGCATCGATCTGCGCATAAATGGCATGATCGGTAAAGTGCCGCATTTCGATGGCGCCAAATTTGCACTCTGCCGCACACGTCCCGCAGCCGGCACACGCAGCGCTTACCACCCGGGCAACCGCTTTCTTTTCCCAGGAAATGGCGCCGAATGGGCAGACCTTGGCGCATTGGCCGCATTTCGTGCACAGGTCTTCATCCACAATAGCGGTGATGGCTTCCACGGAAAACTTTGATTTATTGAGCAGTATGGATGCCCGTGACGCGGCCGCACTCGCCTGGGTCACGCTTTCCCGGACATCCTTCGGGCTTTCGGCAGCGCCGGCAATGTACACCCCCTTGGTGGGCGTATCCACCGGGCGAAGCTTTGGGTGGGCCTCTTTCAAGAATCCACTGGGAGATTTGGATAGACTCACCAGTTGACGAACCGTTTCGGTATCCGTGGCCGGAGTGGCCCCGATCGCCAGCACCAGCATATCAAATTCATGGTGCTCCAAACGATTTTTGGTGGTGTTTTCCACCGTGACCTGTATGTTTCCGGATTCGGAATCTTCTTTGATCTCACCCGGAAGCCCCCTGATGTATCGAACACCGTTGCCTCGGGTGCGCATCAACAACTCTTCGAACCCTTTCCCAAAGGCCCGAAGATCCATATAGAATACAGCGATATCGGTATCCGGATAATTGTCTTTCAAATACTGCGCACCTTTTACGGTGTTCATGCAGCAGGTATTGGAGCAGTACGGATTTCCCCGTTCCGGATCCCGGGTCCTGGAGCCGACGCACTGAACAAATCCGATCCTCTTGGGTTCTTTCAAATCACCGGGTCGCCTAAGATGCCCCTCGAGGGGGCCTCCGGTGGATATCAGCCGCTCAAATTCCATGCTGGTTACCACGTTGGGAAATCGGCTGTATCCATATTCGTCCAACGCCCGGGGATCATAGACATCCATACCGGTGGCCACAATAATGGTTCCCACATCCACGTCCAGGATCATATCCTGCATGTCAAAATCGATGCAATTCTTCTCGCAGGCCTCAATGCATTTTCCGCAGGCAATGGGATTTTGACCCAGGCAGGCTTCTCTTGAAACCACATAGGCGGACGGGACCGCCTGCGGGAAAGGAATGTAAACGGCTCTTCGGCTGCCGAGCCCCATTTCATGCTCGTCCGGCAGTACCACCGGACAAACCGTGGCACAGTCGCCGCAGGAGGTGCACTCATTTTCATCGATGTATCGGGAATGCTTACGGATGCGGGCTTTAAAATTGCCCACATATCCGGCAACATCTTCAACTTCCGAATAACTGAGAAGCTCAATCCGGGGATGTCGACCGACATCCATCATTTTGGGCCCGAGAATTCAGATGCTGCACTCGATATCCGGATAAACCTTGTCGAGCTGGGCCATGATGCCGCCGATGGACGGCTTTTTCTCCACCAGATAGACTTTATGCCCGGCATCTGCCAGATCCAAAGCGGCCTGTATACCGGCCACACCGCCTCCGATCACCAGTGCGGCATCGGTCACGGAAATCTGCTCTTCATCCTGGGGATAAAGCCAGTGGGCTCTGGATACTGCAACCTTTACGATGTCTTTGGCCTTCTGAGTGGCGGCTTCCGAATCCCGGGTAACCCAAGAACAGTGTTCTCGAATATTGGCCATTTCCAGAAGGTATGGATTTAAGCCGGCCCCTTCTATACATTGACGAAAAATCGGCTCATAGGACGCCGGGGAACAGGAGGCCACCACTACCCGGTTCAGGTTGTGCTCATAGATGGTTCTCTGGATCTCCTGCTGTCCGGGATCGGCACAGGTATATTTATTCTGTACCGCCACAACCACGTCCGGCAGGGTTTCCACATAAGCACGGATCGCCACTGTATCCACAACACCTGCGATGTTAGAGCCGCAATCACACACAAATACTCCGATGCGAAGCTCCTCTCCAGTCAAATCGTTCCTCCCTTTATTGTTGGTTCAGCGTTCTGAGTTCAAGTTAAATAGGACGCAGATTTGCGCAGATACACACAGATAATAATCTATTTTCCTTAATCTAAAAAATCTGCGTTTATCCGCGTCCCCAAAAATGAAATTCCTATACTATCAAAGTTATTAGTGATTCTGTTTTGTGTTTATCGTTCATCTTTATTCTTTGGAGTTCTCCTGTTGCCATTTCTGAAAGCGGTGTTCATGCATATATCCTTTTTCTCTGGCCTCCTGTCGATCATGGGCCGCCGCCTCCACTGCCTCTTGGATTCCGCGTCTAAATTCTTCAGAGTCGAACTGTTCTTTTCGAAAAAAATCGAATGCCTTGAATTCCCGAAATGCCCGACGCTGGGATTCCATGCTGCCATGGCCGGTAATCATAATCACCCGCGTATGGGCCTGATGCCGGTGAATTTCTTCCAGGAGACGCATTCCATCCTCGTTGGTTTCATCGGTTTCAACTAGCCGGATGTCGAGAATCGCAAGGTCCAGATCTTTCTGCCCCTGGAGTATTTCCCTTGCTTCCTGCAAAGTGGATGCGGTCAGAACATCGAGGCCTTCGCGTTGCAGCATCCCGCAGAGAAGCTCCCGCCAATCCGGATAATCTTCTACGATCAGAATTTTACCGCGCATGGTTGTGTCCTCCTTCAAAATCCGTTGCCGCCGGCAGTCGAATGGTAAACGTACTGCCTTTAC
>CAYSUA010000652.1:0-3634 GCA_964433795.1 uncultured Desulfobacteraceae bacterium
ATACTGCTGCTGCTTGTCTTTTTTGGTGAACCCATGATGCGTCTCGTCCATAATCTTTTTAAGGGACGTACGAAAGAGAACCTCGAATAGTTTTAAAGAAAGTGTTTTCTGCAGACTGCTTCAGCTGTTCGCGGTGCCTATCTCAATCCTTTCCCCTTCTCCCCGACCGTGCCTTTTTCCCATTTTCAGATACCGGATAAGTCGATTCATAGTTTGCGATCGATCTGCGGGTTTCGAAGTTTTGAAAATGGAAACTTTGAAATTTTTCTAATTTTTTATCTTCAGTAAAAGCTTTAACAAAAATGACTCGCCATATCTTCCTGTATTTACTGTGTTAATATCAAATGCACCATGATGGCATATTATATGCTTAAAAATATCCAAAAGAATACAATGACAGCTCGGATTCGATGGCAAACATGTATATGCTATCAATATTACGAATCTATGATGATGAAAATTCTTGATGACTTGATTTCAGCACTGCACCTGAAGACTAGTATAAAGGACATACGCCAGGGAGTCTTTCATACAGCGGTCCACACGCTTAACTGCGGCTTGGCAGCAACCCTGTTTAGAGATGCGCATAAACAGGAACCGCCGTTTGTAAATGACCCGGGTTTCTTAATGGAAAAGCCCGTTCTGGAATTAGCGCAGATGGCCCACTCGGAAAGCATCCTCGAGGCAGCCATTGGCATGGCGGCTATCAATTCGCTCCTTGAGATCGATGTAGAGCGTTGCCTTGATCTTAACGCTCGTGATCTTATCGCTGAAAAGGGGATAGGAAAGCGGATAGCTATTGTGGGGCACTTCCCCTTCATACCCAAAATTCGAAAGATCGCGAACGAACTCTGGGTCATTGAGAAAAACCCGCAGCAAGATGATTTTCCTGAAGCGGAGGCTGAAAATCTGATCCCACGAGCTGATATCGTTGGTATTACCGGGACTGCGCTTACAAACCATACCCTAGATCATCTGCTCCAGCTTTGCGATCCAAAAGCCTATGTGGTCATATTGGGAGATACTGCGCCCTTATCACCGATCCTGTTTGACTATAGAGTGAATGCCATATCCGGCACAAAGGTAACGAACACCGAATTGGCTTTGCGCTGTGTCAGTGAGGGAGCAACCTTTAGGCAAATCCGGGGCATTAGTCGACTAACGATGATGAAGTAATTCCCAGATTGACCATCAAGAAACAGAAAACCTGTAAGTGTTCACAGGTTCAGGGTTCACCGTTCAGGGTTGACCTCTGAATTCTGAACCTCTCAACACTGAACCCGTGAACGGTTACGAAAACCCCATTTTTTGCATTCTTTTTTCCATAGCCATCATAGTTCTTCAATCCTTCAAGCAACATGAAGAATTTCAATCTCTAAGAAATCAGATAAACTCAAATAACTACATTGTTGACTATAGTTTTTTAGTTGGATTATCATAAGATAATGAGAAGCTTATTCATTAAAAAATCTTTTAAATATTGATGAATTGGAGTCGGTCATGCAAGGAATTATCAATGGCGTCTTATCATTTCTGATTGGGGCCGGTATACTGAGCCTTATTTTCACTTTAGAAAAAATGATAGCCGGCTCTCCCATCGTTCTTAAGGGATATGTTGTATCGGTATTGGTTGGTGGAAGTGCGGGTCTAATCTTGAGGATTTGGCGATTGAAGGTCAAAGAGGAAGGACAAAAGTTGGAGCACCTCAATCTTGTGTTGCGGACAATTAGAAATGTTGACGAATTAATTGTCCAGGAAAAGGACCTCAATCGACTGATTCAACGAATTTGCGATAATCTTGTTCAAAATCGAGGCTATCATAACGCGTGGATTGTCGTATTGGATGAATCCGGAAAATTGATAGCATCCACCGAAGCCGGAATTGGTGAGGAATTTTCATCCATAGTGGAAAGTCTGAAACGGAGTGACTTAACGGATTGTGCTCGAGAGGCATTGTCGCAACCAGGGGTAGTTATCACGGAGGATCCTGCATCCGCTTGCACCAATTGTCCTTTATCAGAAGGTTATGCCGGCAGAGGCGCTATATCTGCGCGGTTAGAGCATGGGGGAAAAGTATATGGCATTGTAACCCTATCGGTCCCAAAGGAAGTTGCGCCAGATAAGAAAGAACAGGAACTGGTCCAAGAGATCGCGGATGACATTGGTTTCGGCATCGATAAAATAGAAAAGGAGAAAAAACGAAAACAGGCAGAAGAGGCGTTTCTAGAAAGTGAAAAGCGTTTTCGCAATCTGGTAGAGAATTCTCTGACCGGTATCTCCATTGTACAAGCTGACCGGATCGTTTATCAGAATCCGGAACAAGAAAGACTCTTTGGTCCGATACCTCGAGACACGATACTAGCCTTTCTCGGAGACATTCATCCCGATGATATCGAAAAGGTTGATCAATTGTATCAGGCGATTAGATCTGGGAAAGCCCAATCCCTGGAGACAGATTTCAGGTTTTATACAAAAGGTAACACAGCTGAAAAGCATAACATGACATGGGTAAACTGCCGGGTGAGTTCGATCGAATACCACAGAGAGAAAGCGATATTAATCAATGCCATGGATATTACCCGAGCCAGAGAACTTGAAAATCTCCTGCGGATTCAGGATAAAATGGTCTCTCTCGGGCGCATTGCTGCCGGAATTGCGCATGAAATCAGAAATCCGTTGTCAGGGATTAATATTTATTTAAACACGTTGGAAAAGATCTATGATCAACCGGATGATTTGAAGAAGGTGAGAGGTATATTTGGACAGCTTCAATCCGCCTCAAACAAGATCGAATCGGTGATCAGGCGGGTGATGGATTTTGCCAAACCCGGTGAGCCAACATTTGCTCCCACAGACATCAATCAACCGATTGAGGAAGCGATTCACCTCTCTGCAGTGACCCTGCGAAAAAGTAGGATCAAGATAGAGCAGAGATTCGCTGACAACCTGCCATTGTGCCAGGCAGATCCCAATTTGATAGAGGCGATGGTCTTAAATCTAATTACCAATGCGGCCGAAGCCATGAAGCATATGGACCAAGATAAAATCATCGAAATCGCGTCGTCCTATGAAAATAACCGTATCGTAATAATGTTTTCAGATTCGGGCCCGGGAATCCCCATAGACATAAGAAATAAAATTCTCGATCCCTTTTATACCACCAAGGCGGATGGAACCGGAATCGGGTTAAGCATCAGCCAAAGAATCATTACCGATCACGGAGGCTCCTTGGAAATTTTCAATAGTAAATGGGGCGGAGCCGAATTTCGAATTGAGTTTCCCGTAGGCAAAATTGAACATTGAAAATTGATCCGCCTCGTTGGAAAGATTTTTTAGAATTTTCTCAAACGGATATTTCGAATTTCTTCTAATTCCCTTTTATGTCTGAATTCTTCCAATATCTCTATTCTTATATAACCTGTTGAATTAATATTATAAATCCAGAAGCCCGGATGCTTGGCATACTTGCTGCTAATACAATGAATAAAGCCAATAAACCTCAGAACATCGAAATGGATCTGTACAAGAAACTCAGAAATATGAAAATGTTGCTCATCGATGACGATGAATGGATCAGGGCTCAGCATTTTCTTTGAAAGCGAGGGCTGCTATTTGAAGGCGTTTGAAACAGCGG
>CAYSUA010000653.1:0-3628 GCA_964433795.1 uncultured Desulfobacteraceae bacterium
CCAAATTCGGAAACGATGATGACAGTGTGGATCTGCACACCAGACAGGCCGTCAATTGGTTTGTGGATGGTGTAAAAAAATTCAAGCCGATTCGAGGCGGTGTATTCGGCCCCTCCTTGCAGACAATCACCTCCAATGTACCGGAAGGGGAGATTATCGGAGCTACCCCGGACGGCAGACGTGCAGGTGAACCCACCAGTGACAATGCCTCCCCTACAGCGGGGTCCGACCTTTCCGGTGTAACAGCAGCCATTAAATCGGTGGCCAAGCTTGAACATGAGCAACACCCCAACGGAACCCTGTTTAACCTAAAGATTCACCCGTCGGTGATCGATGGGAACAAGGGAATGTCCAAATATGCAGCCTTGATCCGGACTTTTTTTGAATTGGGCGGGTATCAGATCCAATTCACGTTGGTATCGGCAGAAACCCTAAAAGAAGCACAAGCGTTCCCCGAACAACATCCCAATTTGGTTGTTAAGGTCGCCGGGTACAGCGCATTATTTAATATGCTGGAACGCTCCTTCCAGGATCAGCTCATCGCTCGAACCGAACATCGTTTGTAACATTCTTTAGGAGGTGCATATGCCCTGGGTAACATGGATCGATATTGAAGATGAATCCAGCACAAATGAAAAAGTTCGGAATCTTTTTAAGCGGACCCGAAATAAAATTACAAATAAAGTGGCCGATACGGTTCGACTGACAAGCCTGACACCAGAGGTTTCCGGGCTGATAAATGACTTGATCAGCGCCATTCATCGAAATGCAACGGGCTTAACACCCAGAGAAAAGGAAATTTCCGCGCTGATTGTATCCGTTTACAACGGGTGTGTGCACTGAACCGCAAGTCATCTTGAAGCCCTCGGTCGAGCGGCGAGAAGTAAAGAACTGGCACAGCAGGTTGCAGAAGATTACACCAAAGCCGATTTGAGCACCCGTGAGAGACTTATCGGAGATTTTACGGTAAAAGTAACCCGATCTCCGAATGCGTGCAGTCCGGAAGATATAGCGCTTCTTCGAAGCCAAGGATTATCCGATAAAGATATTCTGAGCCTTGTGCAGATTATCTCCTATTACAACATGAGCACGCGCCTATTTGAATCCCTAAGCACCATTGAATAAAGGAGAAATCGAATTCCGATGAGACGAAAATATAATGCTAACGACCCAATTCTTTTCCGCGCACATGTCTGCTGATGTCTGTTTTATCGGGAGAAAGCGCTTCTTTAAAATATGAGATGGCGACATCGATATTAATACGATCTCCACATGTGAAATAATCCATGCCGATATAGGAATGCTCAGGCCAGGAATGAAGGGTGAAATGGCTTTCCGCAATAATTACAACACCGCTGACGCCCTGGGACTCGAACCGTTTAAAGCACTCTCCAAGTATGGTTGCGCCGGACCGCCTGACACCCTCAAGGGACATTTGCTTTAGAAACTCCAGATCGCTCATCTTGCTGGAATCGCAGCCATACAGATCGATCAGGATATGGGTGCCTAATCCATTCATTTACCCCACCCTCTTTGCGCAAAATTATCAATCCCGGCAAGGGGATATCAGAGATGAAAAATTGTGTTTACACGTATATCTAACATTAAGTCAACAATTCTGTTATACCATAGAAAGTCCACCCAGCTTACATATTTTCTTGAGGATATCGAATGATGAAAACACATATCGCCTTTGAACGCTATCTCAATATCCGATGTGCGTACACCCCGGCATGGTTATCCGATGACCAGCGCATCGCTTTTCTTTCAGATATAAGCGGAACACCACAGGTCTGGGCCGTTGATTCAACAGGGGGATGGCCCGACCAGCTCACCTTTTTCCAAGACAAAGTATGGAGCCTGGATGTATCGTCATCCGGCGATCGATTTATATGCAGCCGGGATGTGGGTGGAAATGAAAGGTATCAACTGTATCTGGGCGCCCATGATGGGGCTGAGCTGCATAGGCTCTCTAAATCGGAAAAGGCAATTTACCATTTCGGGGATTGGTCGAGTGATGGTAGCAAGATCGCTTATGTCAGCAATGCCCGCAACGAAACCCATTTCGATGTGTACATTCAAAATGTCGATACGGGTGACCTTCAACTTGTATATAAAAGCAGCGGTAATTATCGAGTCATCGCATGGTCTCCGGACGATTCACAGCTCCTCCTGCAAAACGGAATCAGCGCAGCACATCAGCCCCTATACATACTAAGTCTGGCCGATAAAAAGGTAAAATCATTAACCCCGGAAAAGGAGCCGGTCGATAATGAACCGGTGCGTTGGGCATCGGATGGCACCGTATACCTGATTACCAATCAGGATCGTGAGCATATGAATTTGGCTCGTATAGATGTGTCGTCTGGGAAAGTAACATACCTTAAAGACCTCAACTGCGATTTGGAGTCTCTTGCCGTCTCACCTGATGGCCGCACACTGGCATTTACGGTAAACGAAAACGGCTACTCGAAGCTCTATTTGCACGATCTGGATTCCAAAAGCTCAAAACCGGTTACCGGCCTTCCTTCAGGAATAACGGCTGAGCCGACCTTTTCAAAAAATGGACCGTATCTGGCTGTGAGTGTTCAAGGTCCCCGGCATAACCTGAACATCTGGACAGTGGATATACATACGCTTGCCTGCAAACAGGTGACACAAAGTTCTGTTGCAGGTATCGTACAGGATTCATTCGTTGAACCGGAGTTGATTCACTTTAACACCTTTGACAGCCGGAATATCCCTGCCTTTTATTACCGTTCTCAAAATGGGCCCTCTCCCTATCCGGTAATCCTGTATGTTCATGGGGGTCCGGCGAGTCAGATCCGGCCGGATTTAAATCCGCGTTTCCAGTATTTTCTCAATCGAGGGTACGCCATTCTTGCACCCAATGTGCGCGGATCCAGTGGTTACGGTAAAACCTACATGGCTCTGGATGATGTCGAAAAACGAATGGACTCGGTGACAGATTTAAAATATGCTGTGAGATGGCTTAACGGCAACAGAGAAATCGATCCCGACCGTATTGCCATTTACGGACGCAGCTATGGTGGATTCATGGTACTGGCGGCAATTACCACCTTTCCCGATCTTTGGGCGGCAGCCATAGACGTTGTGGGAATCGTGAACTGGGTCACGTTTCTTGAAAACACCGGCACTTGGCGTCGAGCCCACCGGGAGCGGGAATATGGAAGTTTAGATGCGGACAGGGAATTTCTGGAAAGTATCTCACCCATACACAAATTGGATCTTATCGAAGCACCTATTATGGTCGTTCACGGGGCCAATGATCCCCGGGTCCCGGTAACCGAGGCAGATCATGTTGTGGATCATCTCAGAAAGCGAAACCACCCGGTGGAATACCTGCGCTACGAAGATGAAGGGCACAAAATCAGCAAGATCGGCAATCGAATCGACTCCTTCACCAAGATGGCAGCGTTTTTAGATCACCATTTATTAAAATAGATCATTTCCAAAAGAGTTGATGTGGTCCCAAGGCAATATCCTCTTTAAACGGAATCAGAACTCTGTTACGATTTCAAGTAAGCCCGGTTCGAATGAGGGAAAACCGCTAAGAAAAAATTGGGGGGAGTTGAATATGAAATTTAATCGATGTGCCCAGCTTTCT
>CAYSUA010000654.1:0-3627 GCA_964433795.1 uncultured Desulfobacteraceae bacterium
GATGTAACGCTCCCTAAAGCACTCAGACAGTCACACGCGCACGAATCGGATCACCTCCAAAGCCTATTTCAGACCAACTTGGCAATTTTAAGTAGCCACAAAATCTTATTTCATTGTTGAGGTGTAATAATTACCTTTATTCCTTTACCGTCAATGACTGTCTGCAGTGCTTCATTGATATCTTCCAATGGAAACCGGTGGGAGATCAGCTTCTCAAGGTCTATCTGACCGGACACCACCAGTTTCAATGCTTCCTGAAAGTGCCAGGGTGCTGCCGATGCGGTTCCCGTGACATTCAGTTCATTGTAATGGATAATGTTCGATTCTATGGTGGATTCCCCGGTACCGCCGAAGCCCGCAAAAAGATTCACGCTTCCCTGTTTGCGGGTCATTTTAAATGCATCGTTGACCAGGGCAGGAACACCGATGGCCATAATCGTTGCATCCGATCCCAGCCCCTGTGTTTCATTTTTTACGGTTTCTGTAAGATTTTCCTCAGCAGGGTCGACGCAAAGATCGGCCCCCATCTCCTTTGCCTGGGTCCGCCGATCCTCGATGGGATCGCTTACAATAATCTTTCCGGCGCCTGCCTGCCGTGCCAATTGGAGATGCATCAAACCGATGGGACCGGCTCCCATGATAACCACAGTATCCCCCAGCGTGATATTGGTACGACGATTTCCGTTATAGCAGCAAGCCAAAGGCTCGATTAAAGAAGCGGCATCAAAGGAGAGATCCGGCGGGATTTTAAAAACATTTCCCTGGCGAATGGCTAACGCCGGAATTCTTACATACTCCTGAAACCCCCCATCGTATTCGTATCCGATTGCAGATCGGTTCATGCAGATATTATCCATTCCGCGCTGACAGGCAAAACAAACTCCGCAAGGAATCACCGGGCAAATACTCACGGGATCTCCCTTATGGAATCCTTGAACATCCTTTCCAACTTTATCTGCGACCCCGGCTATCTCGTGCCCGATTACAGATGGGTAGCGGATGCCTTTTGTTTTGGTGCCATGATAGATCCGAGTGTCCGTTCCGCAGATCGCACAGGCCTCCACCTTAACCAGCATTTCATCGGAGCCGATGGAAGGCACCTGGATTTCTTCCACCTTCAGGTCATTCGGTTTATGAAGAATTGCAGCTTTCATAAGATTCCGGCACAAAAACCGCCCACAGTACAGGGGGTATAGGGCCGCCTCCTTCCAGAAATTTTTATACTCTATTAAAGGGAGGAGAGGGTCCTGTCAATAACAATTCAATAATGAAGGAATTTCATTTTTGGGACGCTGATGAACGCAGATTATTCAGATTAAGAAAAAAAGAGTATTATCTGTTTTTTTGAAGCCAATCCGTATGCGCTTTTTTAAGCATATACAGGTGGTATGGGGGGACATTGGGTGGAATCCCGCATCCCGGCATCAGGATAAAGCCGCGCGGGGCATCTTTTCCTTTTTCAAGGGCCTCCTGAGACAGGCGGTAAGCCTCTCGGGCGGGTCCCAGGTGGATGACCGCGGGTGACACGTTGCCGGCGATGATGCAGTTGTCGCCGAAACACCTCACGGCTTCGGCAATATCCACCTCGTGCCCGAAGCTCACGATACCCGGGTCGCCCATGGGAATCTGCTGCCAAAAGCGTAGATTCATGTTTTGATCTCCGCAGATGTGACAGTAGATATGGCGGATGCCGGCGTCCAGGGTTTCGCTGTGCAGTTCATGCTGGTAGGGCAATACATAAGTTTCGAAGAGTTTGGGTGATATCATCTGGTTGGACGCTGTGGGTGCGGCCACGTATATCAACTGGTTCTCAGGAGGAAATGACGCTGCAAAATGCCGCACCACGGTCAGGCTGTAATCGGTGGCAAGCCGAAACATCCGATGGGCCAACTCGGGCTTTTTGACCAGCCACCGCATGAGAAGTTCGGGACCGCAGAGACTTCGCGCTCCCTCGATGGGGGATGTGACAAAAGGGAAGACCGGCAGATCGTTTTCGCTCTGCAAGCGTGCCATCGTCAGGTACATGGGCATGGGACCTGCCGCGGAAATGTCATCGGGCAGGGCCACGGCCACGGCCTCTTTTTCATTGTTGACCGGGTGCCGGACGGCCACGGGCGCCATATCGTATTCACCGGTCGGCCACCTGATCTCCCCGCCAAAAGCCCAAGTGACGTCGGACGCGCCACCTACGGCGATGCGCGGGATACCGTCGGTACCGAACATTGCGATGGTTTTCATCTGAGCGTCAAAGGCCTTTTCCGGGTCGTTGTAGGCCGACGCCGGGTCAAAGCCGGCATTTTGGACGGCAAAAGACGGCACCGACCCGTAGAGCCACACCAACGGCCGATCAGGCCGCTCTCCCGCCAACAGCCGTATAAAATTTCTTCCGATCTGTTCCTTTTCAATGCTATGCAGCGTCATAATGTATCGTTAAACATCAATTTTTTCGATTCGCACCGGTACAGCCTTGAGCAATGGAAATCCGCTGATGGGATCGTTGATATTGTCATAGGTCAGAATGTTGACCCGCCAATCTTCCCAGCCGTGGTAGATTTCCACAACACCTTGGCGAAGCTCTTCAGGGTGCTTGACAGCAGCCCGAATGACCAACGTCCCCATCTCTGATACCACCCGCACGGGCTCCCCATCCTCAATGCCCAGAGCGGCGGCATCAGCCGGATGGATCTCCATTTCGGCTTCTGCGTGTACATTCCTGAAACGCGGAATATTTTGGTGGCGAGAATGGTAGAATAGTGATTTACGTGCACCGGTCGTTAAAACGAATGGATAATTGTCATCGGCCTTTGTCAAATGATAGGGCGGCCGGTATTCTGGAATTTCAGACAATCCCAGCCTTTTCAGATAGGGGGATGCGAACTCCAGTTTTTTTGAAGGTGTCTGCAGTTGGTCGATGAGATGTTTCTGGTAGCGAACGGGTTTGTACGCATACCCTTGCGGGTGCCGACGAAGTTCTTCCACAGTCAGTTCGGTGGGTTCCAGGAGCCATTCGTTGACTTCCTTGTCGTCTTTCCATGGAAAAAGCTTTTCACCGAATCCCAGACGATGGGCCAGATCGTGCCAAAGCCGATATTCGTTTTCTATCCCTTCTACCTGCGCCACCTTCAGGGTAACATTCACCCGATTTTGAGTGGAGTAAAAATGCAACTCTTCGCGTTCTAGGAATGTTGCCGCCGGTATGATGTAATGGGCAAACCTGGCAGTCCGTGTCATAAAGAAATCGTTGACAACCAGAAGATCGAGGCTGGCGAGAGCCTTTTCCACCTTGCGAGTGTTGGGATTACTAACCGCGGGGTTGGCCGCAGCAAGGATGATTCCCTTTAACGGATACTCCCCTTTGTCCAGCATGTAATCCATGGCCGTCATCGTGTGGCATTCTTTTCGGATGTCATAAAGAACCGGAAATTTGTCTGCTCCAATGGGACCCTGCTCGTCCAGCGGCGACTTGTCATCAAGGTCCAGTGATCGTATCCCGAGCGGTTCCGGCCGCCATAAACCGCAAGGCAACCCGAGAGCGCCACTCAGACAGGAAAGTATCGCCAGGGCCCGTATGGAGTTTACGCCGTTTTCATGATGTTCCAGCCCCGCACCCGGAAAAATGCTGATCTC
>CAYSUA010000655.1:0-3615 GCA_964433795.1 uncultured Desulfobacteraceae bacterium
AGGCGGTCCAATAAACGGGAAAGCGCTTCTTCGGTCAAAACGGCTTGATAGTCTTTTTTACGAAGAACCCTCTCTTTTTGAAATGCCTGTTGAAGCTGTGTGAACTCCAGGGTCTTAAATAAAGCGGAAAGCGTGTCTTTATCCGGCGGCGTTATCCTGAACTGTTCCGGATCAAAGGGAACCGGCACCTGGGTATCGAGGGTCACCAGCTTTTTGCTTAAAACAGCCTGGTCTTTGTATGCCATCAGGTTTTCTTTTTGTTTTCTTTTGGTGATGGTATGCGTCTGCTCATACAATGCTTCCAGACTTCCGAAGGTTTGGATTAAATTCACGGCCGTTTTTTGGCCGATTCCCGGCACCCCGGGAACGTTATCTGCGGTATCGCCGGAAAGCCCCATCACATCGATCATCTGCTGTGGAGAAACTCCGAAGGTTTCTTTAATGGCAGCGGCATTTGTGGTTTTGTCTTTCATGGGATCCCAGATGACGGTTTTTTCAGTAACCAGCTGCATGAAGTCTTTGTCCCCGGTCACCATGACCACGGAAAAACCGGCATTTTCACCGAGGCGGGCAAACGTTCCGATTAAGTCATCCGCCTCATATCCGGACTCCTGGAAAACCGGAAGGTTGAATCCTGCCGTAATATCCATGATATAGGGAATTTGAACCGCCATATCTTCCGCCATGGGCGGGCGGTTGGCTTTATAGGCGTCATAGATTTTGTGACGAAACGTGGGGCCTCTTGCATCAAAAACCATGGCGGCATATTCAGGGCTGTGGTCGTCCATCAACTTCAGGAGCATCCGGGTAAAACCGAATGCGGCGTTGGTGGGAAGACCCTTGGAATTGGTCAGGCCCCGAATGGCATGATACGCCCGGTGGATGTAGGCCGTACCGTCAATCAGATAAAGCGTTTTTTCTTGTTTCATGATAACCGTATAATGTTTAATTAAAAATTCGGTGTCAGATGGGCGTATTGAAAAAAAATCTATACCACTTACCCTTTAAAACAACAAGCAGCCACGGGTCTGCTCAGGAATGAGTGCGATGCAACCATCCAAAATGCCGAAGCATGGAAAGCCAAGAAAAAGGCCGCGCCGGGAAAAGGAAACCGAATGCCACTGTTGCGGGATCCGTGTCCCCTTTTGCTGGGGCTGCCGGTGCGGGTTCAGGATCTGTCAAGGATGTATGCAAGAAAACCTCTGGGGAATGTCCTGCAACGGCATCACGTGGGAATGTCCGGACTGTGGGGGGCAGAACGGATTCGGAAATCAATAGTTATTTCTTCTTTTTATCCTCATCCTGAAGGTCCACAAATACCCATACGGATATTTCCGGTAGGAGTTCGCTGTCTGTTTTCAATTCAATGGTGTCGAAAAACCGACCTTTTGTCGTTACCGTATTCTCAACCGTTAATTGATAGGCTGTCTGATCGTCTCTTTTTATATCTTTGAGTCCATACTTGATGTGTTTGCCCTTTTTCGCTTTTGCGCTCAGAATTTTAAAATTATATTTTTTTTCAGGCACGATGTTTATGACGACTTTCTGGGTCGAGCCCGCCGTCCCTTTTATTTTCGCATGCCGGGGATGCATGGCAAATACCAACTCCACATTGCCGAAAAGGGTAAAGATCAGTTCTTTGTTCTTTGGATCGTTTGTATGGATTTTGATTTTCTTTTTAAATTTTCGGCCACCATAACCTCCGGTGTCTCCCTTGATTTTTATCGTTCCCTCGCCGCCGGCAGGGATCTGTTCCGGATACGAAACAGCCGTGCAGCCTCAGCCGGTCCTTACTTTTTCAATGTTAAGCGTTGCCGTTCCTTTATTTTGAATTATAATGCCATGATGGATTTCGGTGCCTTCCGGTACCGGTTTGAACTCATATTGAATTTCCGGCAAAACGGCAATGGGCTGACCCGTGTCCGCAGACGCACCGGACCATGAAATCAAACCTGCCAAAAAGGAGCAGCAAATCAAAAGCAACAGAATCGGTCCTCTTTTTTTCATACAACCCTCCGAGCCCAATGTTTTATGAAATTAAATATTCGAAACTTGCACATGCCAATTAATTAAAGCCCCCCTTTTATAAAGTCAAGGCGCTTTTGTTAATAGAGAATCATTAGCCATGAACTCATAACCCAGAACTCAGAACTCAGAACCCTGAACCCATCTCACATCATATACATGGGATCCACATCGATGGAGACTTTAACGGACCGGTTTTTCAGTATGGCCGGAGTTTCAAAAACTACCCCACGGACAAACTGATGGAGCGATTTCGCCCTCCTCCCCTTTATTAGAACTTGCCAGCGGTATTGGTTTGCAATTTTTGAAACCGGTGCCGATATGGGGCCAAGAACCTCAACCGAATCCGAATATTCTTTATGGGCCGCTTGAGTTTCGCGACAGGCATCGCCTATAGACCGGCCCGCCTGTTCCGTCAGTTTCTTATCTCTGCCGGAGATCCGAATAAGCACGATCCTTGAAAACGGGGGATAATTCAGTGTTTTCCTGAAGGTAATCTCTCTTTGGTAAAAAGCCTTGAAGTCTTGAGCTTTTGCCGTTTCGATACTGAAGTGATCCGGATTATAGGTTTGCAGAATGACCCGTCCCGGACGGTCCCCCCGGCCGGCCCTTCCGGCAACCTGCGCCAATAGCTGAAAGGTTCTTTCACCGGCTCTGAAATCCGGAAAATTCAGGGAGAGATCGGCACAGATGATTCCCACAAGGGTGATGTTCGGGAAATCGTGACCCTTTGCCACCATCTGGGTGCCCACGAGGATATCGATGCTTCCTGTTCGAAGATCTTTCAGAATTTTGACCAAAGACCCTTTCCGGCGCGTGGTATCCCGATCCATTCGAACGATCCGGGCTTCAGGAAATAGATCGCCCATGGCTTGTTCGACTTTTTCAGTGCCGAGTCCCAGCTGATAGATTTTGGATGAACCGCATGCCGGGCAATCGGATGCGGATGCCTTGGTATGACCGCAATAATGACATTTGTAGGCATTGATATCCTGATGGAGGGTCAGAGAAATATCGCAGTTTTTACACCGAATGGTTTCCCCGCAGGTTGAACAGATGGGAAAACTGGCATATCCCCTTCGATTGAGAAAGAGGATTACCTGTTCGTTCCGGCTTAGCGTATGCTTTATGGCTTGGGACAGCTCGGGGGTGATGAATCGCCTGATCCCGCGAGAGTCTCTGTGTCGGCACAAGTCGAGCACGGTAATTTCAGGAAGCGACCGTTCTTCAACCCTTTTTTTAAGAGTCAATTGGATAAACTGGTCCCGTTGAGAGTTGAAATAAGATCGAACCGAAGGAGTTGCAGACCCCAGCAAGGCCACGGCATTTTGGAGTTTGGCACGGACAACGGCCAGGTCTCTGGCATTGTAACGCAACTGGTGTTCTTGTTTGTACGAGGTGTCGTGTTCTTCATCCACGATGATCAGACCCAGATCGGAAAAGGGAGCAAAAACAGCAGATCTTGCCCCGATAACGATGTCCACTTCTTTCCTAAGGATACGCATCCATTGATCATATCGCTCACCGGCCGAAAGCCCGCTGTGAAGAACGGCAACACGCTCTCCGAATCTTGCCCGAAACCACCTTTCC
>CAYSUA010000656.1:0-3611 GCA_964433795.1 uncultured Desulfobacteraceae bacterium
GAACCGAGAACGGTGAACGGACACTGGTGAGCATATGTGTTGACATCAAATCCCGAGTGTTTATTTTACATGCGAAACATTATTATATTAGAATTATACAAAAAGTAATGAGGGATTGCTTTCATGCGATTTGACAAATTTACCATTAAATCTCAGGAACTTATCCAAACCGCTCAGTCATTGGCATCGAGTCGAAATCACCAGCAAATTGAGCCTGAGCATCTTCTGAGTGCGATGCTGGTCGATGACCAAGGCATAGCCGGAAGCATACTTCACAAATTGGGCGCTTCGCCCAATGGTATCGCCAAGGAGGTTGAGGGTTTAATCGATACATTCCCTAAAGTCAGCGGTGCTTCGGAGGTCTTTATATCGCCCAGGTGCCAGGCTGTTTTGGATGCTGCATTTAACGAAGCTTCCAAAATGAAAGATGAATACGTAAGCATCGATCATATACTGCTTGCCATTATCGATGAGAAAGGGGGGGAAGCTTCCCCGTTATTAGAGCGCCACAGGATTACCAGGGAAGCCATTCTGAAGGTTCTGGTTGAAATCCGCGGTTCACACCGGATAACGGACCCGAATCCCGAAGAGAAGTATCAGGCTCTGGATAAATTCAGCAGAGATCTTACCGATCTTGCCCGGCTCGGCAAACTGGATCCGGTCATCGGAAGAGATGAGGAAATTCGCCGCATCGTACAAGTCCTTTCCAGGCGGACCAAGAATAATCCGGTCCTGATGGGGGAGCCGGGTGTGGGTAAAACAGCCATCATCGAAGGGCTTGCCCAGCGTATTGTGGCAGGTGATGTGTCCGAATCGCTGAAAAACCGTAGACTGGCGGCCCTTGATATGGGGGCGCTTATCGCCGGAGCCAAATACCGGGGCGAGTTTGAGGATCGATTAAAAGCGGTTTTGAAAGAAATCGAGCAGGCCGAAGGTGAAATCATTCTCTTTATCGACGAGTTGCACACCCTGGTGGGTGCCGGGGCTGCCGAAGGGGCAATGGACGCTTCCAATATGCTGAAACCCGCCCTTGCCCGAGGAACCCTGCGCTGCGTAGGCGCAACCACCATCAATGAATATCGAAAACATATCGAAAAGGATGCTGCCTTTGAGCGGCGATTTCAACCGGTGATGGTTCGCGAACCATCGGTAGAGGATACGATTTCTATTCTGAGGGGACTCAAGGAAAAATACGAAGTGCACCATGGGGTACGAATTCAAGATTCGGCCATTGTCGCAGCCGCCACTCTGTCGCATCGGTATATTACCGATCGGTTCTTGCCGGATAAAGCCATCGATCTAATCGATGAATGTGCATCCAAACTGCGAATTGAAATCGACAGCATGCCCGCGGAAATCGACGAAATTTGCCGTCGGATCACCCAGGCGGAAATCGAACGGCAGGCCTTGAAAAAGGAATCCGACGATGCATCCATAGATCGTCTCGAGAAGCTGGAATCCGAAATCGCTGCCATGAACGAAGAACTGGATGAAATGAAAGCGCACTGGCAGAATGAAAAGGATCTGATTCAGTCGATACGGAGCATCAAAGAACAGCAGGAGCAGCTCGGCATTGAAGAGCAACAGGCTGAAAGAGAGGGAAATTTGGCCAGGGTAGCGGAAATTCGGTATGGAACGGCCGGGGAGCTCCTACAGGAATTGGAGCAGGCGAATCAGAAGCTTTCAACACTTCAGGCAAATCAGAAAATGCTTAAGGAAGAAGTGGATGATGAAGATATTGCCGAGGTTGTATCCCGCTGGACCGGCATCCCGGTGAGAAAAATGCTCGAGGGTGAGCGGGAAAAGCTCATTCAGATGGAAGACCGGCTGGCCCTGAGGGTTGTTGGGCAGCCGGAGGCCATCACTGCCGTTTCCAATGCGGTACGAAGAGCCCGTTCCGGACTGCAGGACCCCAACCGTCCCATCGGATCCTTTATTTTCATGGGACCAACGGGTGTGGGAAAAACAGAACTGGCCAAGGCGCTGGCGGAATTTATCTTTGATGACGAGCAGGCCATGGTTCGAATCGATATGTCGGAATACATGGAGAAGCATTCGGTGGCCCGGCTCATCGGGGCGCCTCCCGGTTATGTGGGTTATGAAGAAGGGGGGTATCTGACCGAGTCCATTCGGCGACGCCCCTATTCGGTCGTGCTTTTTGATGAAATTGAAAAAGCGCACCCGGATGTTTTTCATGCCCTGCTTCAAATATTAGACGACGGCCGCATGACCGACGGTCACGGCCGAACCGTCGATTTTAAGAACACCATTATTATCATGACATCCAATGTGGGAAGCCAGTGGATTCTGGAACTGGGGGCCTCTCATCGGGAAGAAATGGAAAAGCGGATCACGGAAGCGCTTCGGGGACACTTTAATCCCGAGTTTTTAAATCGGATCGATGAAACCATCATCTTTCACAATCTGAATCCTGATCAGATCGGAAAGATTGTGGAGATTCAGATGGATCGACTCGGAAAACGGCTGACAGACAATCATATCGAGTTGGTGATGGAAAACAGCGCCCGGTCATTTTTGGCGGAAAAAGGGTACGACCCCATCTACGGCGCCCGCCCCTTGAAAAGGGCTATCCAGCAGTATATCGAAAACCCGCTGTCCATGGATATTCTGGAAGGAACTATCAAAGAGGGCGACCGCGTTACTGCAATTGTCGCTGGTGATCATCTCGCATTTCAAACCGAATAGAGAAACCGTTTTGAATCGGCACGATTAAAAGGCAACGAAATAATTGAGCCCGGTTAAGTGTGATCGGGCTCTTCATTTACCAGAACCAAAATTCTGTTTGAATCCCTTCGCTTTCCGTAGTATTGAATTTCTTTGTTATAATGACCTTAAGGGATAAAGATGACCGCATTATCAAAAAACCTGACCGTCATGTTTGTGGATATCAAAGGCTACACCAGCCGGTCTTTTTCACAGACTCGGGAGCAAAACCAAAAACTTCTTCGGGCGTTTGTCAATACGGTTCAACCCCTCATCGAAAAACATTCCGGAGAGGTGGTAAAGGGCCTGGGGGACGCTCTGCTTGCCGCTTTTGAAAGTTCAACCGATGCGGTTCTTTCCGGTATCGCCATTCAAGAAAAAATCGATCACATCAACCTGAAGCGGAGTGAAGCATCCCGGTTTGAAGTTCGAGTGGCCTTGAGCACAGGAGATGTCCGGATCGAAAACAATGATATCTTCGGAGATGCGGTAAATCTGGCGTCCAGGATTGAAGGGTTAACACCGGTAAATGAAATCTACTTCTCCGAATCGGTATTTCACACCATGAATAAAAACGAGATACCGTATCAAGAGGTGGGTCAGTTTGAAGTTCGTGGGTTCAGCACCAAGGTTACCGTTTATAAGGCGCTATGGAAACCGGAATCGTCGGCAACCCAGACAAAAAGCATGATAATGAAAACAACCGAGGGAACACTTTCGGCTGCCGATATGGATATCCTACCCGAAGATGCCATCCTCCACAAACCCGACCTGCGAAAACTGGATACTACCCCGTTGTCTAGGGTTGATATCCACAATACCATCGAAAAAGTGATAAACATATTATGCAGCACCGATGAGGACGGATGCTTGAGACCCCAATTCTT
>CAYSUA010000657.1:0-3598 GCA_964433795.1 uncultured Desulfobacteraceae bacterium
TATGGATATATAAATATATACCAAAATTTATTACTTGTAAATATAAATAGTTATGATATAAAATATGGAATCTATCATCACAAATAAAATTCATCCAAAGGAGAAAAAATGTCTAGAAACATTGATAGTAAAATCGATTCTGGCATGGAGCTTGCTTTGCGATTGTTGTGCCAAACTAGTTGAATACATTAAAGATATTATCCTTTCCGACCATTTCATTACCCTGCACAAGCAAAAGCCTTCTGATTTTACCAGACAACGAAAACTTCCCTTTCAGATACTCATATTCTTTATGATGAATTTGATATCCGGATCCTATCAAAAGGAGCTCAATAACTTCTTTCAGCGCCTTATGGGATTTGATGTCCCCAAACGTTTTGTTTCTAAAGTAGCGCTGAGTAAAGCACGATTAAAACTTAAATATGAAGCCTTTGTCGAACTAAACCGACATCTTGTTCAATACTTCTATCGGCATTTTGAATCTGTGTCCAAATGGCACGGCTTTAATTTGCTGGTCGTCGATGGCTCCTTGATCCGGTTGCCGAAAATCAAGAAAATTGCCGAGCATTTTGGTGCATGGCATCCAGTTCGAGGCGAAGAGTGCCCCATGGCCAGAGCTTCGCTGTTATTTGATCCACTTAACCGCATCTCTATTGATGCGATTATCAGTCCCAAGCATATTGGCGAGCGTGAACTTGCCGCACAGCATTTTTTAAATCTTTTGCCTGAAGATCTGGTTCTGCTCGATCGCGGATATCCGGCTTACTGGTTGTTTAATCTGATTTTATCACTTCAAGCCAATTTTTGCGCCAGAATCTCAAATAAAAAATGGAAGATCGTCAGAAAGTTTTTTAATTCCGGCAAGCGAGAAAAGATCATCTCCTTGCCAGCTTATTCGACTTCAATAAAAATGTGTCGGCAAATGGGACTGGATCTCAAGCCTTTAAAACTGCGTCTAATCCGCGTTGAACTTCCTACCGGTGAAACGGAAATACTGATAACCTCCCTGATTGATAAGGACCTGTATCCTTATGACATTTTCGCTGAACTCTACCACCAACGCTGGTTCGTGGAGGAAGATTATAAAAAAATCAAGTGCTGGGTAGAAGTAGAAAACTTTACCGGTAAAACTGTATTATCAATTTATCAGGATTTTCATGCCAGATTGTTTTCGAAAAATATGACCCAAATACTATCATTGCCAACGAAGCCATTTATTGAACAGGCTGATAAAAATAGAAAGTATTCATATCAAGTCAATTTTGCTCAGGCGCTGGCTTCTGTAAAAAATACAATCGTATTGTTGTTTAATCGTTCGATGGAAACGGTAAACAGGCTCCTTCACGATTTGCTCGAACTTTTATCCATGACCGTCGAGCCCGTTAGGCCTGGACGCAGTTACCCACGTAATCATAAAATAAGAAAAAACTTTTACTTGAATTACAAGCCAATCGGCTAAAGTTAATGACATTAATGTATAACTAGTGAGTAGACTGCATGCCGCTACTATTAATAAAATTCAGCGAGCAGGAATATCATGGTAGGCAGCATGCCGTATTTATCAGTTATAATATTTAATTTTCGCTCCCATTTTTCATAGCTCAAGTTCTTGCGGCTCGTGACGCTCTGCTATTTAATAGAGAAGATGGATATTTTTTTCCATATTTTTTGAATGTTTTAAGTGTTCGGGACAGATGGCTTTTGTGTGTTTTTTGAAATTCTCGCAAGTCATGATACCGACTTTAATGCTTTCAGGCTTCGTTACTTGCTACCCTGTTTTTTCATGATCTTCGCCCAGGAATCTCTCAGGGTCACGGTTCGGTTGAACACCGGATGGTCTTCGGTGGAGTCTCTTGAATCCACGCAGAAGTAACCGATTCGTTCAAACTGATAATGACTACCCTGGGAAGCACCTTTGAGGCTGGGTTCCACAAAGCATTCTTTTAGGATCTCAAGGGAATTCGGATTGATGAAGGATGCAAAATCGCCGTCTTTTTCTCCGGTCGGGTTTTCTACGGTAAACAGACGATCGTATAATCTTACTTCTATTGAAAGGGCATGGGCAGCAGACACCCAATGGAGAGTCCCTCTTACTTTTCTACCATCTTTGGACCATCCCCCTTTTGTTTCCGGATCATAGGTGCAGTGTACTTCTAAAACCTCTCCGGTTTCTTCGTCCTTTACTACGTTTTCGCAGGTCACATAGTAGGCATATCTGAGTCTTACTTCCCTGCCGGGGGCCAGGCGAAAGAATTTCTTGGGAGGGTCTTCCATGAAGTCATCCTGTTCAATATAAAGCACTTTGGAAAACGGCACGTTTCGGGAACCCATGCTCTCATCTTCCGGATGATAGGGACAATCCAGTTCCTCAATCAGGTCTTCCGGATAGTTATCGATCACTAACCTAAGCGGCTTTAAGACGCCCATCACCCGGGGAACTACTTTGTTCAGGTCTTCCCGGACGCAGTATTCGAGTAGTGCCAAATCCACAATACTCTCCCGCTTGGCAACCCCGATCCGATCACAGAAATTTCGAATGGCTTCCGGTGTGTACCCGCGCCTTCGCATTCCGGATATGGTGGGCATCCTTGGATCGTCCCAACTGCTCACGTGCCCGTTGTTTACAAGCGTCAACAGCTTCCGTTTACTCATCACGGAGAAGTTTAAGTTCAGCCTTGCAAACTCAATCTGCTGGGGATGGCAGGGGGTGTCGATTGCATCCAAGAACCAGTCATAGAGCGGCCGGTGGTCCTCATACTCCATGGTGCAGATGGAATGCGTAATTCCTTCGATGGAATCGGAAAGGCCGTGGGTATAATCGTACATGGGATAGATGCACCATTTGTCGCCCGTTCGGTGGTGCGACTCATGCCTGATTCTATAAATTACCGGATCCCGCAGGTTGATATTGGGAGATGCCATATCGATCTTTGCTCGAAGAACGTGTTCTCCTTCTTTAAATTCCCCGGCCTTCATGCGCGCAAACAGATCGAGATTCTCTTCCACCGACCGGTTGCGATAGGGGCTGTCCTTTCCCGGTTCCGTGAGGGTGCCTCGATATTCCCGAATTTCATCGGCACTTAAACTGCAGACATAAGCCTTTCCCTTTTGGATAAGCTCGACGGCCCAGCCATAAAGCTGCTCAAAATAGTCGGACGCATAATAGAGCCGGTCACCCCAGTCGAAACCCACCCATCGGACATCTTCCAATATGGATTCCACATACTCCACTTCTTCCTTGGTGGGATTGGTATCGTCAAACCGCAGATTGCAGAAGCCGTTGAATTCATTGGCAATGCCGAAATTCAGGCAGATGGACTTGGCATGACCGATATGCAGATACCCGTTCGGTTCAGGCGGAAACCGGGTCATGATGGACGTGTGTTTTCCGTTCTTTAAATCCTCGTCAATAATGGTGCGGATAAAGTCTCTGGAAGCAGCCGCTTCGTTATTTGCCATATTCTTAAAACCTTTCGGAATTTGTATTTAAATTATTGCGCGGGTTTTCGCAGATAATATCATTAATCTATGTAAGCATCAGAAATAACAATAATTTTTTCGATTATGGAAGTCAAGGGGTTTCTGAACAACAACCCCT
>CAYSUA010000658.1:0-3598 GCA_964433795.1 uncultured Desulfobacteraceae bacterium
ACAACATGACTTTTGTAGATAATCAGTTAAGAAAATTATAACTTTAAACTCTGAACCCTGAACTCTAATATCAAGACAATTACGCCTCAGTCAAATAATTGAGTGCGGTTAAAGCATATATTTGAGCAGTCTGGTAAAGCTGATATAGATCCACCCATTCATCCACCTGGTGCGGGACCTGTCGGTCACCGGCTCCGATCGTGACGATGGGGATATTTTTCAACGCCCAAAGATACGTTCCATCGGTTGAACCGGGGACCCCTTCATATTCCGGTTCTTTACCCGTAATAAACCGGGTTGCCCGATGTGTGGCCCGAACCACCGGGTCTTCCGGATCCGTTCGAGTACAGGGGCGATCGGTTAGAATCTCCATTTCAACTCTTATATTTTGTCTTTGGGGAATGTCCAGCAGTTGATCGTATCCCTCATAATGCTGTCTGGCCTGTTTTTGGACACTTGACGCAACATCGGATAAGCGATTTATGATATCCGGATGTGACTGCGCGGGAATGGTTCGAACATCAACCAAAATGTTCGCTTGACCCGGCAGGACATTGAGTTGAGGGGTTCCTGAAGGCGGGGCCTGAATCACGGTTGGGGTAATACTCGGCCAACCGAGCAAATCATCTTTTCCAAAGGTTTTGACAGCATCCAGTTCAAATTGGAAGAGGTTTTCTATCACTCGGGACACAGCCGGTGCAGTGCTCAGCCCGGACAGCGGCATGGCGCCGTGGGCCATTTTTCCGAAAATGGAATACCGTGCCCGAATGGCACCCTTTTGAGATGTGCAGATGAATCCGTCCTGGGGTTCACAGATGACCGCACCGGTTATGGTATCTGCATATCCGCGTTGAATGAAGTCTTTAACTCCCAGCATTTGATCTTCTTCGTCGCACAGCACGCCGCCGATGATCGTTCCGTTCAAGTTGATTCCGGATCTCTTTAATGCCGCCATAGCAATGAGCATGGCAGCCAGATTACCTTTGGTGTCGCATGTCCCTCGGCCATACATTCTGTCTCCCACGATTTTCGCCCCAAAAGGGTCATATTTCCATGCTGAGACATCACCCGGGGTGACAACATCCGTATGGCCTTCAAATAGAAGTGTTCGTGATCCCGAACCGAAAGACCATTGTATGACGACGTTTAATCGATCGGGGGAAACGATATCCAATTTCACCTGAAAGCCTTGCTTTTCAGCCCATTGTGCAATCTTTTTCGCAACTGATTTCTCACCGGTACCTGCTACCGGGTCCCAAACCGAGTCGGTACGAACCAGATCGGCGGTCAAACCGATTAATTCGTTTCGATCGATAGTCTTTAAAAATCGATCGATTAATTTGTCAGATACCATTAAACATGTTCCTTGTTATCGGTGTCCCTTCATCATTTTGGGATCCAGTGTATCGCGCAACCCGTCGCCTAAGAGATTGAATCCTAAAACAGCCCAGGCAATGGCGGTCCCGGGAAAAATTGCCATCCATGGGGAAATTGACATGAAGGTTTGGGCTTCACTCAGCATCCGTCCCCATGACGCGTGTGGAGGTTGTGTACCCAGACCCAGATAGCTGAGCCCCGCTTCAGCCAGAATCGCCACGGCGAATTGTATGGTTCCTTGTATTATCAGCGGGGAGAGAATATTGGGAAGCACGTGCCGACAGATAACTCCCAATTCCCCTACGCCGCCGGCTCGGGCGGCGGTTATGAATTCGCGGGCTAATATGGATAAGGCCGTGGCTCGTGTGAGTCTTGCAAATACCGGAATATAAAAAATTCCGATGGCCAGCATGGCATTGACAATAGAGGGACGCAGAATTGAGGCGATCAGAATGGCCGTCAACACGGCAGGAAAGCCGAAAAGGAGATCACAGAACCGCATAAGCACTTCATCGATCAGTCTTCCGTAATAGGCTGCTGCAAGACCGATGATCACACCGATACCCAATCCGAGGGTAACCGTGATGAGCCCCACAATGATGGAATTCACAGATCCCTTCATCACCCGGGAAAGCGTATCCCTGCCGTATTGGTCCGTTCCGAGCGGATGCCGCCAGGAGGGACCCTGTAGGCGGTCTCTTGCATTCATCTTATTGCCATCATAGGGGGTCCACATCAGACTGGTGACAGCGGCAAGGATCACCACAACGGAGAGAATAAATCCCACCGTGAAATTTAAATTATTGAAAAATCGTTGCGCGTTATTCATGCCGTATTCTCGGGTCAAAATACGCGTAGCTCATATCCACAAGAAAATTGATGAATACGATGGCAGCGGCCATAAACAGAACGATGTCTCTCACCACCGGCAGGTCTCTCTGCCCAATGGCTTGAAAAACCAGGCGTCCCAGCCCGGGAAGGTAAAACACATTCTCGATAATGATGGCGCCGGCTACCAGTTGGCCCAGCTGAAGCCCCATGATGGTAATGATCGGTACCATGGCATTTCGAAGTGCATGCCCGTAAACCACGACCCTTTCATGCGCTCCCTTGGCCCGGGCGGTTTTTACATAATCTTCATTCAAAACCTCCAGCATGGATGATCGCGTCAAACGGGTTAAAACGGAAGCTCGAATCATACCCAGTGCAAATGCCGGCAATAGGAGTGCTTTGATCGACACCCAGAAACCGACATCCCACCCGGGAAAGCCGCCGGCTGAAAATAGTCCCAGTTTTACCGCCATCAACAGAATCAGCAGCATACCCAACCAGAAATCGGGTGTGGCCAATCCGATTTGGGTAAAAAACATGACCATCACGTCTGTCGGCCTGTTTTGATGTCGAGCGGCATAGATACCCAGCGGTATGGAGAGCAGAATGGCAAAGCACATGGCCATGAGTGCCAGCGGTCCGGTAACCTTCAAACGACTGATGATTAATTCGCTTACCGGTATGTCGTAATTGATGGAACGGTTCCCCTCACCGGACAGTAAATTTCCGATCCAGTCAAGATATTGGGCCATAAAGGGCTGGTTCAATCCCAGCTGAGACCGCAGATTTTCCAGGGTTTCGGGTGTGGCATTGATACCCAGGATGATCTGGGCCGGATCACCGGGCAAGACGAATAGGACAGAAAAAACAGTAATGGAAACCAGAAAAAGAAGTAGAAATAAGATGAACAGCTTTGTGATGAGATATCGGCTCACCGATCACATCTCCACCTAATTCTTCAACCACACTTCAGTACAATCCAACGCGATGGTCGGATAATTCTCCCACCAGTTCATCACTTTCTCCTTCATTACCGCCAGGCTAGGAGCTGAAAACAGGTATCCGTTGACTGCGTCTTCAGCGATTATTTCCTGACATATACCGAACCATTCGGCCTTCTCGGATTCATTTGGGGCTTTGAGTGCCTTTGCATATGCATCTCGAAACTCCTGGGAATCATACTGGAAGTAGTATTTGGGATTTGCATAAATGCCTATATCCCAGGCTTCTACATGCCCGATCATCGTCAATTGGTATTCCTTTTTCTTGAAAATCCTCTCAATCCATTGGCCCCATTCCACGATTTCGATATTGAGCTTGATACCGATATCCTTCAGCAAATCTGCGATCACGATTCCGGCACGCTTGGAATAAGAGTAAATTGCAGGTA